>JAIJJM010000150.1 GCA_022728415.1 Collinsella sp.
AACTCACTCTTAAGTTCTGAGGACAGCATCTTAGAAGAAGATCCCGTCACGTAAACGGTCGCTTTTTCCGTATCGACTACACGCCGCAGAAACGCACCCCATTCGGGAACTTCCTGGATCTCGTCAAAGAAAAGGTAGGCGCCCTCGCCTCGAGCGGCAGGATATAGCGCATGGAATGTATCGAGCACATCCGCGAGCAGCGATGGCTCATACGGACGCAAACGCTCATCCTCAAAATTGAAATATAGCATCCGGTCAAGCTCGATGCCTTGATCCTGGAGCCGCCGCATCTCCTGGTACAGGCGATACGTCTTTCCACAACGACGGGTTCCTACAATCACATGTACGATGTTGTCGCGCTTGGGCTCCTGCGGGTTTCCCAGATCAAGGTCTCGCTCAAAGACCTGCGGAACTCCCTGTTGCTCAAAGTCCTTTATTTTCTGGGCCACCAGGTCGTTGAATGCCATGGTTCTCCAATCTTGCTTTTTAACTAATCAAGATTATATTGATTCTTGATTAACGAGAGAGCAAGATTGCGCGCAACTTGATTAATAGAACCACAAAGCATCAAGAGAGAATACACTGAAAATAAGCAGAGCCACTGGTTGACAAAACCACAGCCCCCGTCCGACGCACCCACCAAGGTCGACTGGAATGACCCCGAGCACGTGCATGCCGTCGACTCGCCGCCAGACTCACGACATCGGCTCATTGTTGGACGGAGACCGGTCCGACCGCGATGGATGGCCTCAAGCGGATCCATGCGATCATCGAGAGCGTCACGGTGCATTGAACAGGGGAGGGAATAGACGATGATTGCAATGATTGGCCGGCGGAGACGGTGAAGCGCATAGCGGCGGTGATCCGCGAAGGACTCGCCGCCCAGATCACATCAGGTAATCTCACGTCGCAGGACATGAACGGCCATCGCGTGATCGCCGTGGACGGACCCGACAGCGGCGACGTCAAGACCATATACGAGATCGTTGGCCGAACGCTCGGATGGAATTCGGATGCCAGTGACGGGAACCGCCGCAGCGATTCCCGCGTGGACGCTGGGCGTTGGCGTGACTTCGTTCCCATCGGAGTGATTCATTACGGAGGAACCTCATCGCCCGCCCTGTACTTCGACGTGAAGAACGCGTTGTTCTACTCATGCAGGAGACGACGGAACGCCATGGTCACGATGATGGTGGGACGACCCGTTGCCCATCGCGTCCACCAGTATCAGCCGTTTCGGATCCAAATCGGTGCGGGCGTTGCTGACCGAACGCGCCCATTCTGATCCCGTGGTCCTGTCGGTATCGGAGTCGTCGCCTTTGCGTTTGAGACTCGAATCGTATCCGATGAGGATCTTCGACAACGGTTTGGCGATGTCGTTGTCGATGTTCTTCGACGACTATGGTGATTCGGAACCGAGGTCCTTGTCGTTGATGAACGAGTTGCCGGGATCGAGATAGGTCAGATGCGTCAGTACGGCGAGGTCACGCGCGTCCACGGCCATGATTATTCACCATCCTTGATGATCTCGGGGGCTGAGGCGTCCGCGCTGGCGGTGAATCCTCCCGTATACCAGGAGTCCCACGCGGGCGTCTCCGTCGAATGGCGCATAGCGTCCCGTGCGGCCCCGATGGTAAATTCGGCGCCGTCGATGCGTGTGATCTGCACGATCTCGTAGTGAACGTCCAGCCCATCTTTCCGCATGGCGGTGATGAACGCCGATGCGAATGCGGCAAATCGCTCACGGTCCGTCACGGTTTCCGGGGAGATGTAGATCTCCATGCTGCCAACGAAATACGAGGCGAGATCGTCGACGGCGGCGGACGGCGACAACCGCCATTGGGTCTCATTCTTCGGACCGGTGGGGCTGCTAATCCGGTAAACGCAGTCGAGATCGGGATGCGCCGCAAGGAACCGGTCGATCCGTTCCGTGAGATGACCGTTGTATTCGTCCCGGCGCAGCGCCGTGAAATACGTGTCCGCGACATACGGACCGAGATCGTTCCCGTCGGCACCATCGCCTTCCATATAATCCACTTCGAACACGTCGCCTTGCAACGGCCCCGATGCGGGCGTCACGTTGATCCACCATGTCGGGTCAAGTAGTTCCGGACGGTGGAATCCTTCTGATGCACGGAATTCCACACCATACCGCTCCGACATCCGGTCAAGCAGCGTCTCCGCCAGCGTGACCAGACGGAACAGTTGCGAGTCGGGCCAACCATCCTTCATACCGGCGACGTTCGCGTCCCGCTCCTGTCGATCGTTCAGCAGCGCCTTCGCTATCGAGATCTGCCTCGCTGTGGGTGTGACATCCATGTCGTATCTTTTCTTCGCGTATGGCGGCCAGTCCGAAAACGTCCCATTTCCGGTACCGCCGGCGCTCGCCCCGTTCGTATCCGCATCGGCGTGATGCGTGAACCATACGGGTTGAGTGCATCCGGTGAGTCCCGCGGCGATGGCGACGAGCGTCGCCATCGCCGCGGCGCATGCCGCCAGCCGTCGTCTACCCGCCCAACTCATTGGTCTTTCCATACGAGCCAGAGGATGAGACCGACCGGGCCGATGAGGAACGAGGCGACGAAGCCGATGATCGCCATCATGTTCCATTTCGGTTGTGGCCCGTATGTTTTGCTCGGATACTGCCCATACAGACCGGGAATTCATCATCGGATTGGTCATCATATTTTTCTCAGCAAGTTCTCGCCATGGATATTGCTTATATGCGCTCCCGCTACGTATATGCACCATAGCGCGGATCGGACGGCAAAGGGAACCGCGGATCGCACTGATCCGGCCACGAGACGGGTCCCGCATACGGATACGGCAGCTCACACCGCAACTGCTCGTAATACACGCGATATGCCTTGAACAGTTCAAGCTCCAACGTCGCAGGCACGCCGCCTATGGCGTAACGGAAATCATCGTTCGCATCCGGCAGTTGTTTCCAGCACAGGGAGTTCACCCACACATGCAGACACCCGTTCCATACGATCCAACCCGGCTTCATGCGGAAAGAGTTCATCAACCGCACCATCGCCTGCGACGGATTGCCGTTGTAGGGCGGCATGAACGATGGGTCGTCGATATGACCAAGCGAGCATGTGGAGAACGATGTGAGGCCGGTGTCTTCGGTGATGGGGAACGGGGCGCGCAAAACGCTGACGTCCATACGCCTGCTGCTGTCCCCCTTGTCGCCGATCTGTCTGGGGAATGGCCGCACCGGAGCGCAATACCGGCAAGACACAGTACTTGCCGAATGATTATTGAACGCATAACTGGACGCGCATGTGTGCAGCAATGGAATCGGCAGGTCGAATGCCTCGTGTTTGGCGCCGAAATGATCGATGCTCGCATCCCGGCTGCGGCTCCTCCAATGCATCCTACTCCAGCCCGGACGGTTCGCCCGCATATATGCCAGATAGCCCATCGCACGACCTCCGGTTCCATAGACAATGGTAAGAACCCAATTGTATCCAAATCACCATTCTCATCGGATCAGGCCTCGGCCATTGTTTATTCCCTTTCCGTGTTCTTCCTACCGTGAATGACGACCATGCGAGGGGTGCGGGAACCGGCGGATACCTCTGCGCGGGCTGCTGCGGCATAGGTGGCCTCGTATACGAGACTGGTGCCGGTGGATACTGCCAACTATCCTCTCCTCTCCGGAGAGTAGCAATCATCGGCTTCCCGTTGATGATGCACCGGGTCTTCGCCCTCTACTCGGAATCCCATTCCCGGAAGCTGCCCACCTGATGCGTGATATCGGCATCCACTAGCCCCGGATAGTCTCCGATCGGTTAATCGTCGAGCACGGCAATCTTGATGCCGGAACCATCGACGCCCTGCTTCCACGCGTTCCGCGCCACGTCGTTCTCCACCGGCCGACGCCAATCGGATGCATATGATTATCAGTGTTGGTGTAAAACTCGGTTCTCGAGGGTAGCCGCAGGCTGCCCGAGGAGCCGAGAATCGCCTAGAATGCCGCCATTCTAGCTCATGTCAGGCCGCCTTCCCGCCGGGAACGGGGCTGTCGGCCGCGACGAGCGCGATGATCCCGGCAGCGTGCTCCGCGGCGGTGCCCCCCGTAGGCGGGCGCGGGCGCGTTGACCTCGGCGCCCTCCACGGCCCTGCCGATGGAGTCGTCGTCGAGCCGGCGGCGGCCGGCCCAGTCCTCGTCCATCTCGGCGAACACCGCCCCCATCATCCTGATGGGCGACTTCCTGCTGGGGAACACCTGCACCACGCGGCCGCGGCGCCTGAGCTCGCGGTCGGTGCGCCCCTGCACGTTGTCGGCGCGAAGCCTCACGCGGTGCCCGTAGGGGAAGTCGAGGTAGGCCGGCGCGCCGGCCTCCGCCTCCTCGAGCACCTCGGCCGCCTTGGGGCAGAAGCCCTCTATCCGCTCGGTGGCCAGCTGGTACGGCTCGCGCACGAGTTCGGGGTCGCGCTCGGCGAAGACGGCCTTCAGGATGCCGGGCACGGCGGCGATCGCCGCGCGCAGCTTCGGGATCCTGAGGTTGATGGCGCCGACGCTAGCGGCGAGCAACGCTCGCGGTAGCTGTTCCTCTGGTTGCCGGCCTCGCATGCCTCGTCGGCCCGGGCGCCCATGATCTCGTTGACGAGCGACTCGGCCATCGCCCTTATGAGCTCGGCCATGTTCACCATGCCGTCGTCGAATCTGGGTATCTCGCCCGTGATGCCCGCCTGCTACTCTAAACTTTCCATGGTGGCCATCGTCCTTTCTTCGAATCCTTTACTTCGCAATAAAAGATTCTAGGAGATGGCCGCTTTTTCCAGCGGTCAGACGAAGTGACGCTTACACCAACTTTGGGGACACGATCCTCGTCTATGGCTTTGTTGACCATAAGTTTCTCTGGCTTTTAGTCTGATCCCTCGGGATCACGGGCGCTCTCCCGACGGTTGGGTCGTACATGCAAAGGCAGAGACCACATCCCGTTACCGTACAGACGATTCAGCTTCTTTGCATGACGCGCCCTTCAACGTCTTGTTGCACTCCATTCCTTTGCCCCACACCGCCCTGCCCACCACATGCCGTACAGACCCAACTCCGGACCCAGCTCCGTTCCAGATCTTGACAGTCCGCCTCTGCGGCCGCAACCACCTCTCACGGGACGGGGAGTCCGCCTAGAATATGCCGTCTGAATTAATGCCTAAAGTCTAACGCCAGGGGTCGGCCTCGAACATCGGCTCGCGCTCGGGACGGCGATCACTGTAGGGATCGTAGCCGTCATCGTCCTCGTTCTCGGCGCGAATGTAAGGGTCGCGCGGCTTGGACGCGGGCTTAGGCGCAGGCTTGGGTGCGGCAGGCGCGGCGTCGGCTACCGGTGCATTCGTCTCGTTCTCGTCTTTCATCTGAATAGCTCCTTGCCATGTGGTCACGTTCAACTTCATCGATTGTCGCACGAAAAAGGGCGGCGGACCCAATTTGGATCCGCCGCCCTTGGCGTTCGGCTCAAAGTGAGCCTTCTCCATCTCGTCGAGCGTGGTCGCGCCGCCTTTTCGTTCCCCGTCGGCCGTCCTACGCAGCCAATACCACCACGAGCAGCATTTTGAACGGGGTGATGCCACGCACCGCGTGCGGCGCGCCGGCGGGCATGACGATGCTCTCGCCCGCCCCCAGCTGATGCGGGACGCTGTTGACCGTAATTTCGCCAGTACCCTCGAGTACCGTGATGAGCGCGTCGCCGGGCGCCGCATGGCTGGACATGCCCTCGTCGGCGTCGATGGCGAAAACGGTGATTTTGGTGGCCGGCGCCTGCGCGAGGGTGAGGCTGTTGACCTTGCCGCCTTCGAGCTTCACCTGCTCGGCCAGCTTGAAGACAGTCTCCTTCTCGATGTTCTTGATGAGCT
>JAIJJM010000151.1 GCA_022728415.1 Collinsella sp.
TATTGGACCGGTCCAATAACGTTGTTATAACGGCTTTGGTCCAATGACCGTTGAGCAGTGAAGCAAACGGTCTCGAAAAGCACAGGGATGTGCGCTAAGAGAAAAGGAAAATCATGGCGGGATACCTAACCCTAAGAAAGACTGCAGCCATTTTGGCGGCACTGGCATTGATGGGTCTGTCCGCATGCGGATCATCCGATCAGCAGAGCAAAGGCGTGACCGACACCAAGGCGGATAAGGGGCTGGACGTGCTGGGCGATGCCGTGCAATATGATCCAAACCATTTGGTCAACGAAGGAAAGCCAATCACGCTGCAGTACTACACGTGGATGCCGGACACGGATGGGGCCGTTGATGCACTCAACGAGTACACCAAGATTCATCCCAACGTAACTTTCGACATTGTCAACGTAGCTTGGGCGGATTACTTCACCAAGCTTCCGATGCTGCTCAAGGGCAAGAACGGTCCCGCAATCTTCTCTATACACAACTCCTACGACAAGGTTCTTAAGCCATATCTGGCTGCCTACGATATCGATGTCGCCGATCTGGAAAAGGACTATGTTGGCGTCAGTGCACATGTGGACGGAGGAAAAGTCTACTATATCGATGCGGCCATAAACACTGGCAACATTTATTACAACAAGACTTTGTGGGCAGAGGCCGGCCTCACTGACGAGGATATCCCCACCACATGGGATGAGTTCCGAGACGTGGCAATTAAACTCACGAAACGGGATGGTGATACCCTCACACAATGCGGCTATAACATGAACGGAGACGCAGGATATAGTTCGCTGTTCGAGGGGTTGAATTACCAAAAAGGAAAGCTGCTGTTCGATGAAAAAGGAACAGACGTCAATTTTGCCAATCAGACCACTGAAGAGAACCTGCAATGGTTGAGCGACCTGTATGCCAAGGATAAAGTGTGCTCTGTCGATTTCGGAATTGACGGAGACAAGAGCTTCGGCAACGGTCAAACGGCCATGGTGTACCGCTGGGGATATTTCGAAGGCGATTTGACGACAAAATACCCCAACATCGAGTACGGAATCTTCCCAACGCCCACCCCAAGCGACGACGTTCCCTTCGCGTATGACCGATACAATGGTGAGTCGACCATAGGCATCAACAAAAATACGTCGCAGCAGAAGCAGGAAATAGCGCAGGACATTGTCCGATTCATGCTAGCGGACGATACCTATGTCAAAACGGTGTCGAAGAACATGAACTCTTTTCCTGCTAAGAATTCACTCAACAACGACAGTGAGCTGAAGCAGATGGCCATCTTTGACTTGGTCAAGCCGCGTGTAGATCGTCTAATCTGGCCCGGCCCCATGCCTGCAACCATCGAGAACACTGCCAAAGTCGTGCAGCAGAACATATTTAACAACGGCATGTCCATCTCGGACGCCGTGATCGATGGGCAGGAGAAAATGGCCTCTGATTTGAAGAAATCCAACTTCAAGTCTGTTGAAGCGCAGTATGCGCATATCGACGAGCTCAAATAACACCTGAGCTCTCATCGCCAAGCCGGTCGTCTGATGGCTTTACTAGGTTCGTCAGACGACTAAATACTACATCAAAGGATGATGATATGAGACATATACGTCTGCCCAAGATACTGAGCTTCAGAAACATCGCAGTCTTTTTCTTCGTGGCTAATTTCCTTGTTTTTCTGGCATATCCAATCGCTAAAGCGTTTGCCGGTAGCCTTCACTATTGGAACCCCATGACCGGAGCATACGACTGGGTGGGGCTGGAGAACTTCGAAGCTATCCTGAAAGACCCATTATTCTGGCGGTCGATTTGGAATACATTCTATTTCTCCTTTTTCGCTGTGATTTTCCGCATTGCGCTGGGACTTGGAGTTGCCGTGATGCTCTATAGCCAGCTCGCAAAATGTAAAACCGTTTTCCGTGCGCTGTTTTACATGCCCACCATCACCCCGCTGGTAGCGGTTTCTCTGGTGTGGGTATGGATGTACGATCCACAATTCGGTCTTATAGACAAATTGTTCGGCATACACGTCAACTGGCTTAACAATCCCAAATGGGCACTGCCTGCGATTATTATTATGACCATCTGGAAGGATTTCGGTTACGCCACGGTCCTATATCTTGCCGCACTGATGAACGTTCCAACGGATGTGCTGGAGGCGTCGCAGATCGATGGCGCTAATTCATGGCAACGATTCTGGCGAATCATCATGCCTCTGATACGACCCGCTACCGTGTTCGTGTTCATCACTTCGCTAATCACATATTTCCAAGCCTATGTACAGATATTAATGATGACCGAAGGCGGACCAGGCGACAGAACCTACACCATCAGTTATTTGATCTACGACAGGGCGTTCGTCAACTACGATTTTGGTACTGCTTCGGCGATGTCCATCGTGTTGTTCCTCATCACCGGCGTTCTTTCGTTCCTTAGCCTCAGATTGTCCACAGGAAAGGAATAGCCATGAAGAAAACGATCGCAATAGTAATCTTCAACGCACTTCTGGTCATCTTTGCCCTCGTCACCATAGTCCCGTTCGTTTGGATGCTGGTCTCTTCCTTTGCGACCAATGCGGATATCGTTTCGATCTCCGACAGTCTGTTTCCGAAGCCAACGACACTGGACAACTACACCAATATTCAATCGACATTCAACTTCATGGGCTTATTTGGAAACTCTCTGTTTATTTGTACTGTGAAGACCGCAATTGTACTCTACACAAGTGCGGTTGGCGGTTATATCTTCTCCAAGATGCGCTACAGGGGTCGTGGATTCCTCTTCGGCATGATCCTATCAACCATGATGATTCCATGGGCGGTGACCATCATTCCGCAGTATGAAATGATGGTCAATTTCGGCTTGCTTGATTCATACTGGGCACTCATCCTGCCCTCTCTGGTCAACGGATTCGGCGTGTTTATGTTGAAGCAGGCGATGGACGACATACCTGATGAAATTCTTGAGGCAGCAAAGGTAGATGGGGCAGGCGACTTCCGTGTTTTCCACCAGATTATACTCCCCCTGAGCCGCAACGCCGTGGCCGCCATTGGCATTTTTGTGTTTCTGTGGAACTGGGAAGACTACTTGTGGCCGTTCCTAATGATTAATAATCAAGACAAACAGTTGCTTGCGGTCGGGCTCAAACTGTTCAGTGGCCAGTTCGGCACTGATTATGGCGGGCTCTTTGCGGCGACGTCAATAGCAATCATTCCCGTTCTTATCGTCTATCTCATCTTCCAGAAGCAGTTCATCTCGGGTCTGGCTTCCGGAAGCGGCAAATAACGAAATAACAAGCAAGGAGTTATAACGTGAGCATCAATCATTCCGGTTTCGCATCTGATGGCAAATCGCTGACTTGGACAGGGGATGGAGAATATCTACGCATCGAGCCATGGGGGAAAGGGGGCGTGCGCGTACGGTCCGCCCTCATGCACGAGCCTAACGCTCCGAACATGAATGGCGCCCTTCTTGACGTCCCCTTGGGGGATGCGGCGGAATTCACTGTTTCCATTGAGAGATCTAAGGCGTATCTCACCAATGGCGACATTCGTGTTGAAGCAACCGAGGCCAACGATTCGAATGAAGGCCGCTGCGCCTGCCGTCTTCGTTTCCTGGACAGGGACGACAAATTACTGTTCGAAGAAAT
The DNA here is from genome assembly GCA_022728415.1 of Collinsella sp. The sequence goes on from JAIJJM010000151.1 coordinate 3,650, forward strand.
CGGCAGGGGAGGCTCCCTTCTACTGAAAGCACGTGATTATCACAGCCTGTCCGGTGGACGATACTCCATAAACGCAAGTTTTGAAGTGTCTGCCGATGAGCACTTGCATGGCATGGGCGAATACCAACAGTCGCTGACGGATCTTAAGGGGCATTCCTTCGAATTGGCGCACAGAAACTCGCAGGCGTCGGTGCCTTTCGTTGTTTCCAGTCGAGGTTATGGCTTTCTGTGGAACAATCCCGCCATCGGTCGCGCCTCCTTTGATGCCGATCGCATGAGTTGGCATGCCGATGTGTCGGACAATCTGGATTACTGGGTATGCGCAGCCCCAACTCCGGCTCTCATCGAACGTCGATATGCCGACGTGACCGGGCATGCGCCTAAAATGCCTGAATGGGGACTTGGCTTTTGGCAGTGCAAGCTGAGATATTGGAATCAGGACCAGCTGCTCGCCACTGCCCGTGGATTCAAAGAACGTGGAATCCCACTGGATCTCATCGTCATCGATTTCTTCCACTGGCCCCACATGGGAGATTTCAGATTCGAAGAGGAATTCTGGCCTGATCCAGTCGGCATGTGTCAGGAATTACACGACATGGGCATCAAGGTCATGGTTTCAGTTTGGCCCCAGGTCAGCCTTCATTCCGAAAACTATTTTGAAATGAAGTGCCATAATCTTCTGGCGAAAGCCAGGCACGGCGTAGACGTGGGCATGATGTTCGTGGAACCATGCCAATTCTATGATGCGACGAATCCCGCCGCCCGGCAGTACGTTTGGGAAAAATGCCGAGACAACTATGCAAGCAAAGGCATAGACGCTTTCTGGCTTGATGAGGCTGAACCCGAATGGAGCACATACTCCTTCGAAAACTATTCCTATTACGCGGGAGAAGTCGATACCATAGGCAACTTGTATCCCCTGGAATACAACAAGGGCTTCTATGAAGGGCAGCTCTCAATGGGACGCGAAGGTCAGATCGTCAATCTGACCCGATGCGCTTGGGCGGGTTCCCAGCGCTATGGTTCACTGGTCTGGTCCGGAGATGTCGGATCGACCTTTGACGATCTCAAAGCACAGATAACCTGTGCAATCAATATGGGCGTGGCCGGCATCCCGTGGTTCACCACCGACATGGGAGGGTTCCACAATGGGGTCATCGACTCACCTGAATTCCATGAACTCATGGCTCGATGGTGTCAATTCTCAACCTTCCTACCCGTGATGCGAAACCATGGCGACCGCAGTCTTGGGGAGCCTGGGGGGAAGGAGGAAATCCGTGCCGCGGATGGCTCCATTCGCTTGCAATCAGGGGCTGACAATGAGCCGTGGAGTTTCGGTGATGAAATGGAGTCTGTGATTGTCAAATACATCAAACTTCGAGAAAGCCTCCGCCCGTATCTGCGTGAGCTGTTCCGCCAGGCGCAGGAAGAAGGACAGCCGCTCGTTAGGGGACTGTTCTATGAATTCCCCGAGGATGAAACCGCTCACAGTATTGGAGATGAATACCTATTCGGTCCCGACTTATTGGTGGCTCCAGTTGTGGAGGCGAATGCCGAAGCTCGTGATGTGTATCTTCCGGGAGAATGCGAATGGGTGGAACTATCCACGGGACGCTGTTGGAAGGGTGGACAGATTGTTCGAGCCCATGCCCCGTTGGATGTGATTCCGGTGTTCGCAAAGGAAGGGCGATCGCACGGAATTCAAGGCATGATCTGACTTCTCATACCTTGAATTTTCAGAGCAAGTGCAACGGTTATGAATGGAAAGGACCCATGGGTTCCCGATACGATGGTGTCTGCTTACGACAACCAGACGTCGGGAGAATCCCATGGGCCGGTATACCCATCTTACCGTGGCCGAACGCGAGGAGATCATGCCCTGAGTTCTAAATAGAAGTGCAACACCTTGTCTAGGGTTGGAAGTGTTCAGTTTCTAACTTAAGAAGGTGTTGCACTCATGGGTCAACAGTATTCGCACCTGTCGTCCGAGGAGAGGATCCTGATCGAGAAGCTGCATTGCGAACAGCCTCTGAGCATTCGGCGGACCGCGGAGAGGATCGGCCGGGACAAGTCCACGGTGAGCCGCGAGCTGAGGCGCGGCCTGTGGTTCGCGTCCAACGAGAACGGGTCGTACCGTCCCTACCGGCCGAAACGGCTGAAGACCGGGCCGTGGACCTCGGGT
>JAIJJM010000152.1 GCA_022728415.1 Collinsella sp.
GCGACGTCCTTCATCCACAGGTCCAATGCCGCGCGCTCCTTCGTCATGCCGCGAGGCCACAGACGGTCGACCAGCACGCGATACCCGTCCGGCGCCTCCGGCGACTCATATATCCGTTTGATTGCGATGCCCATGCGTCCCATGATTGGCTTGCGCCCGCGGGATGTCAAGCGTACATAACGCAACGGGATGCCAAAACTTGGAGATACGACCGTTTTCGGTGGGAAAGGCCCCCTATCTGCGAGTTTTGGCATCTCGCCGCACGACCCGCTGATACGGTGTTATCCTTGTCCGTACCCGACGGGCAAACGAACGAGAGGAATCGCCATGAACACCATCGAGACCGAACGACTGCTGCTGCGCCCTTGGAAGGTCAATGACGCGGCTGAGGCGGCATCGCTGTTCCGGTATGCCAGCGACCCGGAAATCGGGCTGAGATGCGGCTGGCCGCCACACACCAGCGTCGAGGGCAGCATGCATGACATACGCAATATCCTCGCGGTCGAAAACAACTGGGCCATTACCATCAAGGGCGGCGCGCCGAACAGCAACGCGCCTGTGGGCAGCATCGCGCTCAAGCCCGTCAGCCAGCGCACCGCCGACGCCGTTGCCTCCGATCCTGAACTCACCAAACGCTACGGCAAGTACCTTGGCGACAGCGCGCTGGAACTCGGATACTGGATCGGCCGGCCGTTCTGGGGTAAGGGATACATGCCCGAGGCATTGACCGCCGTGCTCGGCTACGCCTTCGACACGCTGCGCAAGGACGCGGTATGGGGCGGCCACTACGCCGAGAACACGCAATCCGGGCGAGTTCAGGCCAAGTGCGGCCTGCACGTCGTCGCCGAGTCGAAACAGGATTATTTCCCGCTCATCGACCGTCACTATGACTGCGTCTACCGCATCATCACCGCGGGCGAATGGCGCGATGCCGAACACCGGCAGATGGCGAGGATGATCGCCTGATTCACGAACGGGCGTCTCTGCGGCAACGGCATATAATACAAGACATGACGACCCGCATTGTTCCCATCGAGCCGCAGTGGTTCATGCAGAAGGCCGAAGTCCAATCGCGTACATGGCGCGAGCTCAATCAGGGGCATATCCCGCAGGACATCGTGGATGCGATCACCCCGGCATTCGCACTCAAGCTGACCCGTGGCCACGCCGCCGACCCCAACCAGGTTGTGCTGATCGCGTTGGCTGACGACCGTGTGGTCGGATTCATCGAACTGCTGCGCACTCCGCGGTCCCCGATCAATCGGCCCGAGGCCGCGGAACTGGCGTCATTGTACGTGTTGGAATCCGAGCATCGTCACGGAGTCGGCCGCGCTCTGGTCGAAGCCGGACGGCAGGCAGTCGGCAACGACCGGCTCGTCTTGTGGGTCGTCGGTTTCAACACCAACGCTCAGGGATTCTACCGACACATCGGATTCCACGAGACCGGACTGACCCAGACCGAGGATATGGGGCCGGAACTCGAAATGATCAACTACTAGCCGGCCGCTGGTCCAGCTGTCGTTCAAGCTGCTGCGCAAGACGCTGAACGTGAATGCGAGTGGCCTCGTTGGCGAAGTCTGCGCACGCCTTGCTGCCGTACAGCGCCGCTCCACACGGATCGGCAAAGCGCGGGTCGCCGCACAGAGCGGAGCGGACGACGCCGAACGTGTCTGACAACGGCATGGCGGCCTGTTCCTTCCGCATCCTGCGGCACTTGGGCCTTGGCGGCCTTAGCCTTGATGTTCTTGTCCATAATCTGCGCGGCCAGCCGTTGCGCTTCCGGCGAATCCGACGTGACTCCCGTATCGAACAACCACCTCCATTGCTCGGCATCGGCGAGCAATGGAATCCTGCGACTGCCTCAGTCGGCTTTCGCGAATCCGTGAGAGCCGACTGCGCTCCTCCGCATCCAGCCGCGCCCATCGCTCGGCGGCCGCGACGCTGCCAACAGGATAGATCTTTACGCGGCGTCAACCGCAAGACGCGACACGCGACGAGTCGAAAGATTTCGCCGTTCTCCCCCGATCCGGGACGAGAACACCGAACAAATATCATTCCCCTCCCGGCATGACCGACAATCAGATCATGCGGACCGTACCACACCAGGCCATTTTCACCCGAATATGACGTGGTGTGGCACGCGGCGGAATAACGGCGAAAGACGGCGAATGACAAAACGTTGCAAAATGGCGGTTCCGATAAATCAACGCTGGCCACACCAGCGAATGTTAAGGAAAACATCGCATTGTGTGGCAGAACCGTTGCCACACAATGCCGATCTGGGTCATTTTCGCGCTGGTGTGGCCATGCGCTCCTCATTCAGGTCTCAGCGTGACAATACTCGCGCACAGTGATGGGATTCACTCGAACAGCGTCACCCAGTCGGGGTCGCGATGGGCCGCGAAGCACATGGCGATCTGCTCCGCGGTGTTTCTCGTCTCCGACAGCCGCGGCAACCGTCCCTCCTCGAAGTAGCGGATCTCCGTCGTCTCAATGTTGGGAGTGAAGCGACCATCGACGCGGCGGCACAGCACGAAGAACTTGAGCACCCCGTACGGGTAGGTCAGCGCATTGTGGTTGGCGCAGTCCTGCACCGCGATGAGCCGCTCGGCCCGCACATCAAGCCCGGTCTCCTCCTTGACTTCCTTGACGGCATTGGACCGGACGGACTGGTCCTCATCGACCCATCCTCCGGGCAGCGACCACTCCCCGCTGTTCTCATGCGCCATAAGGATTCTGCCGCTCTCGTCGAAGATGGCTGCGCGAGTATCGAGTTTCGGCGTCGGGTATCCGGCGCTGAGCAGCCGGCGCATCTCTTCGGCCGGCACGTCGGCCTGCATGGCGAGCATGTCGACCGCTATCGCGCGGATGCGCTCGTAACGCTCCCGATCGAAGGGATCCTTGCAGTACGCCAATCCGGTCTGGGCCAGTGCCTGCAGCTCTTTGGCCTGCTCCAACAACGTGCGGTCTGCGGCGATCATGGTCCGTCCGTCCTCCCATCGTAAGGTCTCATATCCGTCTAAGCTCAGCCATTACGGCGTAATCGACCGTCAGCATGCCGATTCCCGGCTCAGTCTGCATCAGAGTATACCGCTCGGGCCGTCTCAGCCCCAGGAACGGACGCCGCTTGCGGGCCACCGCGGTCTGAGAAAGATCGATGTCGGCAATGATCAGTCGCTCTTGGCCGTCGGCCTCGCTGATGACGTTGCCGTACGAATCCACTACTACTGATCGGCCGGCGAACGTCACGTCGCCCTCCTCGCCGACCCGGTTGCACATGACGATGGTCACCTGGTTCTGCATAAGGAGGAGGCCGGCAAGGATCTCGGCATCCTCAACCTGGCCACCACGCTCGGCCAGACGGTGGGGCCCTCCATCGCCTCGGCGGTCAAGACCGTGACCGGCACCTTTACGGCGGTATTTGCCATATCCATCGTCATGGCCCTGTGCACGGCCGGCTTCGTGCTGAGCCTTCGAAAAGTGCGATAGCCGTGACGGCTTGGATGAGATTCGAGAACTACGTTCTGATCACGCCTTGCCACCCATCATGTCAATCGCGCGCCCGTCACCTGTATTTGTCGCGAGTCGAACTGTCGCAACGCGTCGCCTATCGATGCGAGCGATGCTGCCGAAACATACAGCCGACACGACATCGAACAAATGTTTGAGCATATTGATAGACTGCCGGTACTGCCGAGATTCTGGAACGCTATCTGCCGAGTCTCGATCTGCTCAATGACTATGACACGGGCAATGCCTCCCAAGGGCGACGACGACGCCCTGCTCGCGGAAGGCAACGTCTTGACGGCAATGGCGCTGATGATCGCGCTATCCGCGCCCGCCGAGAAGGACACGATGATCGCCGTTGGTCGAGAACTTCCTCATACGCCATGAGGCAAAGAAGAGAGCCCACGCCACGCATCAGCAAGTTCGGCGACATTCTAGACCACCGTGACCATGACAGTCTTCTGCGCATGTGCGTCACCGAGGCCACGCTGCCGCACAAGCGCCGAGGCACGAATCCGGCCTCACACCAACGGTTCGCGTGCACGCAGTTCGCAGATGGCGCCGGTCTCCTTGCGCACCCATTCGGCTGCTTGCAACGCGGCGATGTTCCATAATGCGCATGGCACTCCGCCTAGGTCCGGGTGCGCTCCCCAGAACGTGAGGTCATCGACGTATGCGGTGATGACCGACCCCTCCGTGACGGGCATGATCGTGTGATACAAACGATCCGCCAACGTCGCCACGAATTCATTGGCCATCGCGAACGTATCGATGAGATGCCGTTCGGCGGTCACCGGCGGGCCGACCAACTCCCAGGCTTCGACGTCCATCGCGCTCCAACGCGCAGCCTCGCCTTCCACTTCACGCTGCAATGAGACGAACAGCCTGGCGAACTCATCCGAGGTCAGTCCCGTGACCCGGCGTCGGGTCGACAATTCAATCGGAGTCATCAGCTACCGTTCCTTTCGTTTCACCCACCCATACCATTATCGTCAAAAACAGCAGGCCCGGACTGACTGTAAGGTGATTGAGCAGCTGGACATCAGCTTCGGTTCTTGAATCACAGCCACAGCGGCTTGACGAAATCCTCGCCGCTGAAACAGCCGGCGATGGCGTTGCATTCGACGACGAGTCGCGGATCGATGGCGAGCGTATGACATGAATCTTCGATCGCCGTCTCATGCTCGATGAGCTCGGCGCGACCGCCATGCGCGGCGACAAATTGCCTGATCACCTCATACTTGCCGTTCATAGCCGTCTGCCGTCTTGTTTGCCATTGAGTCCAACAGTCGCACGACCTTGAAATGCTCGAACACCACAAGAGAGTCATCGTTCAGCGGAAAATCCGGGTCAGTGAACTCGTTGCGGTATTCCGCCGCGTTCCAGAAGGACTCGTGGGTATGCCTCCACGCGGCAGCCGTGGTGTCGCCCTCGCCTTCATCGATGGCGTGCCGGTCGGTGATCTTCCCAAGCGGAATAACATCAACCGCGGTGGTGACGAGTATGGCCACCGGCCGTTCACTGGAATCCACCAGTGCCGAGCGTGCGCCGACCTGCGGCAGCGGTTCGTCATCCTCTTCGTATTCAATCATCAATGCGGCGGTCGCGGTCTTCGTTCCGGCAAGAATGAGCCCTACCAGACGGTCACGTTCAGGTCCGGGGAACATGAATTCCGCCTTGGGCAGGTTCCCTGGTTCGGGTGCCGTGCTGATGCGCGTATAGTATTCCAGCCCATCCTCGTGATCGATGCGAGCCCCGCAATGCTGCTGCACCGCAAGACTCGCCCGGTTGTCCTTATGAACGCTCAGGTACGCCTCGTCAATGCCGAGCTCACGCGCCTTGTCAAGCGTGAGCCGCAAGCCGACTGTGGCATATCCACGGCCGCGATATTGAGGGGCGATGCCATAGCCTATATGCCCGGCTCCGACACGCAGATTGTCGTTCAGGCGATGCCGCAAATTGAAGATTCCCACATACGCATCCTCATCATTGATGAGAACGTACTTGCTGCTCGGCACCCAGCCAGGCTGCAGACCGATGCCACGCGATTGTTCTTCAAGCTCATGCACATACACGGCGAACCGCTCGCGGTCCATGCCGGCCGCATGGTTCTCGAACCCGTTTTCGTCCGCCGGAAACTCAGAGAACAGCTCAAACGTCCGCTCCGGATCCGCCCGCCACACTTCCGTCAACCGCATTCTCGCCCTTTCGTTTCCGCCATACTAGCACCCTACACGAACGGGCGCGGGCTCTTATCCGCCACGAAACCTATTGCCGGTTTTTGAAGAAGGCGAAGAGCTGGC
>JAIJJM010000153.1 GCA_022728415.1 Collinsella sp.
AAAAGGGAAATGCATCTTTCCCTTTTGTATATTCGTTATTCTCGCGAAATACCATCCAACGTAGACAACACTTCCTCAGAAAGATGCAATTTTTCAGCAGCCATATTCTCCCGTAAATGCGCAACCGAAGACGTCCCTGGGATCAGCAAAATATTCGGTGAACGCTGTAACAGCCACGCCAGCGCCACCTGCATTGGTGTTGCACCCAGGCTCGCAGCAACATCGGAAAGTGTGGACGATTGCAGCGGTGTAAAGCCCCCGAGCGGGAAGAACGGCACGTAGGCAATGCCATCGTGGGCCAAAGCATCAATCATTGCATCATCAGCACGGTGCGCGATGTTGTATTCGTTTTGCACACAGACAATTTCGGCAATCTTGCGCGCCTCTGCAACCTGCGTCGGTGTGACGTTGCTCAGGCCAATATGTTTTACCAGGCCTTGTTGTTGCATCTCTGCCAGCACGGTCAGGCTGGCCTCAATCGATCCTTCCGCTGGGCCATGACCATCCCCCATCATAACGCGCAGGTTAACCACATCCAGCACGTCCAGCCCGAGATTACGTAGATTATCGTGCACCGCTTTTTGCAGCTCTGCCGGAGAAAATGCGGGCAACCAGGATGCGTCCTCTCCACGCCGCGCACCAATTTTAGTGACAATTGTCAGGTCGTCAGAGTAAGGATAAAGCGCTTCGCGGATAATCTGATTGGTGACGTGCGGACCATAAAAGTCGCTGGTATCAATATGATTGACGCCCAATGCCAGCGCCTCACGCAGCACGGTTATAGCGACGTGGCGATCTCGTGGGGGGCCAAAAACTCCAGGACCTGCCAGTTGCATCGCGCCATAACCAAGACGGTTAACGGATTTTGTACCGAGAGTAAATGTATTGCTGCTCATCGCACCCTGCCCTGTAATAAAACGGATTAAGAAAAATCAGTATAGAAACGAAAAGAGATAAATAATGCGAAGGTGTAAACAAGATTACTGGATGAGTTGCTCTATTGTCCTGAAAGACACAAAACAAAACGCGTCACGTACCACATCCGGCAATAAAAAAACCGCAACCTGTATCAGCGTTGCGGTTTAGGGATCACATGCTAAAAATTAGAACGTTTTCTTGAAGTTCAGCATCACGCCTTTATCGCTGATGCCATCCTCTTTCCAGTTGTACGCATCCAGATTCAGCGAACTTTCTTTGCTGCTGTACTTCACGCCGACGCTTGTCAGGCTATTGATGCCGCCGCCCTTCTGACCGTCATCGACGTTAAAGTGCTGACTGCCTGCGCCTGCCAGGCTTGCCGTACGCTGGCTCTTCGCGTAGCTCAGGTTCGGCCCGCCTTCCAGCGTAGCGCTAGCGCTCCAGCCGTCTTTACCTGCGTAGTCCAGTTTCAGCCCGACGATGCTGTCCACCGCCGTTTCGCTGCCACTGTTCATATTCAGGTTAAAGTCTCCGGCATTGCGCTCCTGATAGCCACCTTCCAGTGTGTGACGCAGTTTTACACCCGCATATGGCGTAACCTTCAGTCCTTCGCTCGGTTCGAAAGTCTTCGCCCCTTCGCTGCGGAACTCCAGGTACTGCTGTTTCACGTCGGTATCAGCCGTTTTGTTCGTGTTGCCAAATGCAATCGAGCGGCTGCTGTCAAGGTTGTGAACGTCGTAACGCAAGGCGTTATTCCAGTTCATGCCGTTATCGAACGACATCTGATGTTTCAGGCCAAAAAACTGGCTATAACCGCCTGTAACGCCATTATCACCCGCTTTCTGCGCACCATCACCATCGAGACGAGCGATACCGTACTCCAGACTCATCGTCTGGCTTTCGCTCAGGTCGATAGTTTTACGCAATGCCAGCATGTCGTATTCGGTATTATTACCTAACTCGGCACGCGGATCGCCTTTCGCGACAACGTTGAACGCCAGACCGTTACCCACTTTCGGCGCGGCATCTGCCAGCATACTAAAGCGGTTGCTTAACACGCGCGCTTCGCGGAATACCGTGGTCGCCTGGCTACCGCTGACCTGTTTCAGAGCACTGTTCAGTTCAGCAGTCGTGCCGACGTTCAGGCTGGTAAACAGTTCGTTGTTGGTGTAACCCGCATCCAGTGCTTTCGCGATGTCATTCACCGAGGCATCTGTTGCCACATCGGTGTAGGCATTTTTGCTCATGGTGACGTCAACGTTACCGCTGGCATCGGTGCTGCCTTTGGCAGTCCATACCACGGACGTTGAGGTGATGGCGTCAGCGTCGGTCAGGTTGCTACCTTCCACTACGTTATCAAAACTCACAGTGGTGTCTGCCGTACCAGCGGTAAAGCCCGTGTTAATCTCCACGCCGTTCATGCTGGCATTGTTAACCTTCAGCTTCCCGGCGCTGCCGTTAACGTTGGTACCGACGACATAGCCGTTGAGGTTGTTCATGCTGCCACCAGCCTCATCACTTCCCGACGTTACACTAACCGTATTGGGCTTCGGCACATCCGGCAACGTATAGTCGCCATAATGCACTTCGCTGCTATTACCGTTGTTACCGTTCATACCTTCAACATTGATGCTGTCGCCCTGCTTGATCAGTCCAGAACCCGTAACCCCATCGGCAATCACCACCGTGCCGTTGTTAACCACATGACCTACTGTACCCAGTACGCTAAATGCAAACGAGTCATTGGCGAAGATATTGATGGTGCCGTTGTTTTCGATTACCGCATCCGCCGTGGCGTTGGCATCGAGTTGCATACCGATCATACCCGTGTCAGTAGTGCCTGCGGTACCGAGGTTGATGGTGCCATTGTTAACCAGCTGCGCGTTCTTATCACCTTCCATAGCCACAGCACCGGTGCCGCTGATGTTCATGATGCCGTCATTCTGGGCAATAAAGTTGCTGTGGGTGACTTTCACGGCACTGGCGCTGTCGTGATCGAAGTTGATGACCCCGTTATCCTGGTTCCAGAAGAAGGCATTCTGATCGCCGGCATTATTAGCGCTGACTACCAGTGACTTCGCAGAAACATCAATCGTTCCGTCATTGATAAAACGACCATTTCCGCCCCACATATTAACGGCTCCGTTGTGGGAAGAATTACTGATGTTCATGTGACCGGTATTATAAAGCGTACCGGACTGGTTGATGTGCACAGCATTCTTGTCGTTATCAAGAATAAACTCGCCGCGGTTATTGAAAGCTGAATTATTATTAACTTCCAGCATCCCGGTGTTGTTACCCTCACTACTACTTCCGAGGTTCCAGGTTCCTTCGTTATTTGCCACTGCAGTACCTGTCAGCGCAGCACCTCTCATAATCGCCCCGTCAGTTTGATTATTAAAGACCCCGCCAGCCGACATCATCCGCCCTGTTACACTGCCACTATTATTGAATACCCCCGCGTTCTGCACGATTTTATTGATGGTTCCGGTGTTGTTCACTAACGAACTATCAGCACCAGCATTCATGGTAATTTGCGCAGTCATTTCTCCGGCATTATTGAGGATTCCACCGCTAACATCGACGTTATTCGTCATCACCCCGGCATTTTTAATGACGGCACCCTTGTCAAGTTTTACTAAGTTATTGATGATGCCACCGCTGGTATTTTCCAGAAGACCGCTTGATACCGTAATTTGATCACCGGAAAGCGTTCCGCTATTAACAACATTCCCAGCCAGCTTATCAGTCACAGCAGCAGATTTATTTAGCGTTACAGTTTCTCCGCTTCGTGTAATCGTATCGCCACCGGTATAGATCAGTGAGGTGAAATCATCTGTATTATTGTACTCATTCCCCGATTGGCACACGCCGAAAGTGCAGATTGTACCATAGTTAACAATTGTTCCTGTGCCATCGTTATAAAACGCCTGACCAGTACCAACATTGATATTGATAACACCCGTCTGGTCGTTGATAGCAGTACCATGCTCATAAACAGCCATCCCTACCAGAGTATTTGCTGCCAGACTATCGTCATAATTACCATTTTTTTCGAGGTTAATCGTCCCCTGGTTAATAACTGTATTGCTGGCGCCATAGGCCGCCATACCTGCGCCGGCGTTATAAATAGTTATAACACCGCCCAATTGGTTAATTGCTGTTGCATTTTTCCCTGCACCACTATAACTATCAGTACCAACTCCCACACCTGTACCGAAGTCAATGGCGCTGTTGCTAGCTATATCTCGCATTGCGGTAGTGTCATTTGCATCTACCCACATAGAATCCAGTGTAATTTTACCCTGATTTTCTGCTGTTGAATCTGCTATAGCAAGCATGCCGACACTACCACGACCATACAAATCAATGATGCCGCTGTCAGTATTGATAATTGTGCTATTCGATTGAGCGACTAACCCTGTTATGCTACTGACATCGTTATTAAAAATAAATGAATTCGATGTGCCCGTTGAATACTTGTTAAATACGCTATGTTGTTCCGTCACTTTACCTGTGATCGTACCTGCATTAGTGGCGCTCCCTCCGTTAGTAGCCAGTAAAACAATGGGAGACGGTGCCGGATCTTTACCATTTTGTAATAACGAGATCGTGCCACTATTTATACCTGTTGTATTTTCACCAGTAACAAAAGCAAAACCTAAATTCTGAATTTCAACAGTACCTTTATTAACAATTTTCGCACCGGAATCAGCATAAGTAAGTTCTGGGGTTCTTGTCCCATGATGTTCAAAACTGTCAATATCCTGCATTGTTAGCGTAGCGCCACTGCCAATTTCCAGCAAAGCTTTATCCTGTACCCGAATAACCCCGGCAAACCCCAGAGGGAATTCTCCGCTGATTGTCGTATCTCCATTCAGATATACCGACGACTCACCACTAACGACAATAACGCTGGTATAACTATATCCTGTGCGCAAGGAAGTAACCTGCGACCCATCTGCAAGCGCGTTTTTCTCTCCAATCAGTTCAAGTCCACCATTCATATTAACGGTATTGCCATCGCCAATCACAACCAGACCTGACGTTTTCTCTGCGCTGCCATCAAATAAATTACTCTGACGAGAAGTAACCTCACTGTCTGATACAACAGTTAACTTTCCATCCAGCGTCACGTTATTATCACTGCCGTAAACGTTGATACCCACGGATGGATCGAAGAAATATTCCGCCGCATTGTCTGCGGTTTTATCCTTATCAACCAGAACGTTACCAGTGATATTCACTGTATTCGCATCGCCAGAAACGTTTATGCCCGTCGCTTTCTGCCCGACCACTTTTAGATCTTTTGCCGCCAGCGTCACGCTGTTATTGTTGCCATTAAGATCTACCCCGGTCGAGAAATCGCCAACCTGCATACTGCCTGCCAGCGAAACCTTCCCACTGTTGGTTGTGATGCTGAACCCTGTCGCTTCATTGCTAACGTTAACATCACCCGTATTGGATACTGTTGCCCCCTCACCGTTGATGAGCACGCCAATCGATCCAGTATCGGAAACAACAATATCTCCTTTGTTGTTAACCGTGCCGTTGTCACCAATGTTCTCAACACCATGCGCACCGCCTGTAACAGTCAGGCTACCATCCAGATTTACAATGCCGATATTGCCCGCGATTTTGGTACCCGTGGAATCTTTTCCATCAACAGTGGTTTTTCCACTGTTATTCGCGGTGGCGTCGTTACCGTTGATCTGAGTGCCGGTGCCGCCATTGGTGATAGTGCTCTCGCCTTCGTTATTGACGATGGCCTGGTCGCCGTCAATCTGGATACCGATGGACTCCGGATCGGTGACGGTCATGGTGCCCTTGTTATCCACCGTTGCGCTGTCGCCGGTGATATCAATACCGTGACCGCCGCCGCT
>JAIJJM010000154.1 GCA_022728415.1 Collinsella sp.
CGGAGCACCTCGGCCATGAGGCGCAGACGGTGCTCTCGGTCGAGCCGGGTGGCCTTGCACGCGTCGATGGAGCGCATCTGGCTGACGAGGCTGTTGCACAAGGCGTTCAGGCTCGCGACGGCGGCCTGCTCGTCGCTCTCTTGGACCGTGACGGTCAGGGTCTTCACGGTGCTGGTGTCGCGGCTGACGGATTCGAGCTTGCCCTGGGCGAGCCGGTTGTAGTCGAGCCGGTAGTGGTCGAGGCTGTCGCCCCTCTCGTCCATCATCACGTCGGAGAGGATCTCGCGCACGCCGCGCGAACGCGTGTAGGAGGCGATCTGCACGCTCTGGCCGGCCTCGAAGCTGTTGATGAGCTTGGCCCACCGGTCGATGATCTCCATCTGGTGGGATTCCGGGCTCAGCTGGTAGTTGATGTCATGGAAGAGGATGGTGGCGCTCCACCGGTCGTCGCCCAGGCTGGCGATCCCGTTGCGCAGCATCGCGTCGTAGCCGATGAGCTGCTTGACGCCCTTCGGCAGACGCGTCGCCTTCTTTCTCCGCGCCTTCGCCCTGGCTTCGGCACCGCCTTCGGCCGGCGCGACCACCGGGGTCTTCTTCTTTCCGAACATTCCTCACCTTTCCTTGATCGTTGGTTTCGCGCCGGTGCGGTATGGTCTGCCAGGACCGTCGAGCAGGTAGACCTCGCGCTGCGTGTAGTGACGCAGGATGTATTTCAGGTATTTCTCGGGCATGAGGCCCTTTGGCCTCACCCATCCCCATACGGCTATGGGCAGGCCGGGCGGGAAGATCAGGTACATGGCGAGGTTGGGGTCCATGCCCAGCCCGAGCCACAGTCCGACGTATCCTCCCCCGCACACGATGGCGAGGATGACGGCGGCGAGGCACTGCCGCCAGCTCATTCCCATGAACACCTTCGATTCGATGGTGGTCAGTTCCCTGTAGACGGGCATCTGCAACGCCATGATTGCTTCCTTTCGTGGATTGCGTTGTGTTTCATTCGCCGCCGAAGAGCTTCTTGGCGACGGAGTTGGCCGCCATGACGATGCCGATGAGCATGACGCTCGCCAGGAGCAGGCCGGTGAAGTTGTCCATCACCCAGCCGGAGAGGCTGTCGCCGTCCTTGAACTTGCTCGGGTTGAGCGTGCCGCCCACGAGCGTGCGGTACATGAGGATCGCCAGATACAGGGTCGCGCATTGGAACACCAGCGACGCGTACTGTTTGAAGTAGTTGATGCCCCACTGGCGGGTCTCCTCCTGGGCGATGAACGCGATCGGCAACGGATTGAACGCCGTGAGCATGTATATCTGCACGAAACGCAGGAGGATGACGACGGTGACGACGATGGTCGCGCCCTTGGAGACGAGGAACGGGATGAGCAGCAGGATCAGGCACGGTATCTGGCCCATCCAGCCGGCGGAGTCGATGGCGTCGCGCATGCTGTCGCCAAGGCCGAGGCCCGACGATGCGCCGGTGGTGGGCGCCGCCGAATGGATGCCGCCGAGCACGCTGTCGCCGATCTCGTCGATGGCCTGGAGCATGAGCTCACTGTGCTGGGCCGCGGTGAACACGAGCGTGAGCTTGAACATCGCCATGGCGACGAGCTTGACGCCCAGCTCTCGGTCGCCGTCCGCCCGGGTGCTGACCCTGGCGAGTTCCAGGACACACATGATCGCCAGTATCGTGCTGGCTATGGGTTTGACCGCCGAGCGGGCGACGGTCAGGCTCAGCTGGTACATGCCCGCGTTGTATTCGGCGGGGGTCTTCAGCAGGTCGGCCACGAGGTCGTCGCCGACGCCGGACCCTATCGAGTTGAGGATGCCGACGATGAAATCGACCATGCGCGGCCTCCCGTCTACAGGGCGATGTTGGAGAACAGGGCCGCGGCCGCGATGATCAGACCGCCGCCGACGACCTGCCAGACGCCCGACTGGGTGGCGGGGCCGTTCTGGTCCTTCAGTCCTCCGGCCAGGGTGACCACGCCCCACACGGCCCACAGGCCACCGCCGATGATGGCGAACTGGCTGAAAAGCTGCAACGCGCTGGTGACGACGCTGCCGCTGTCTGCCGCGATGGTGGTTCCGTACATGATGGTTTCCTTTCGACTTGTTTTGGATGACATGACCACGGTATGGCCGTCGAGAAGGCTCCGGTTTGGACGTTCCCGACGAACCCGAAGAGGCTCGGACGATGGTATGGAAAAGGCCTCGCCGACCGTTCGCCGGTGGGGTCGTCGGTGAGCTTGAGGTCCCTGGCCCGGAACCACGCGCCTTCACCCGTGCTGGAATCGACCTTGCTGGTGTTGGTGATCTTGAACGCGATCTCCAGCGAGTCGCCGTCCATCTTGAGCGCCTGCTTGACGTCGTCGCGGTCGCCGAGCCTCTCGCCGGATTTCACGTCGTACTTCTCCAGGTGCAGGCCCGGGGTCATGTCCGGCGTGCGGGTCCACACGACGTTGGATTCGAGGCCCTTGTCGTTGAAGTGCTCGGTGAACCGGTTCTCGACGCGGCCGGCGGTCTTGATGCGCTTGCACTGGATATACGCGGTCCAGTCGTTCTCGTGCTCCACGTCGGCGGACACGAGCGCGCGGTACGCGTCCGTGGCGGTGATGACGGCGGTGCCGTCCTTGTAGTCGAGGGTGAACAGGTCACCGCCGAACTTCTCGGAATCGAAGCCGCTGCCGGCGAGCTTGTCGCCCTTGGCCGTGATCACGGCGCCATCCTTGTGCAGGTCGCGCGCCGCGTACACGGCCCACACGGCCCACAGGCCGCCTCCGATGATCGCGAACTGGCTGAAGAGGTCGAGCGCGCTGGTCACCACGTTGGATCCCGCCGCGAGGATGATGCTGTCATGTCCGTTCATTCGTCCCTGCCTTCTTTCCTTGGCTTGGCTTGTTTGACAGGTCAAAGGTAAGGCGCGCGCGACGGGGCCGGGTCGGACACCTTCGCGGGGGGACGCCGCATCTTCCGTTGGATATGGAGCAGTTGGAACACTTTTATCTCAATTGAATCAGAATGTCCCGCGAGCTTCAGCATGTTGCGGAATGTCAATAGACTATACTTGGCAAACGTGGAACAGGATTCAGATATTAAAGATGAAATTGTCCAGCTTGTTAAATTTGGACTTGGTGGGCAGTTGAATGACTTTCGTATGTACGTGTCTAGATTGATACGCAAATACAGGGTCGGTGATGCGTCGTTCTCAAAGGCGTTGGAATCATTACTTCAGTCCAGCGATGTGCCCGATATGACACCGATAAGGGAATTAGGCCATGCGTCACGTCGGACTGGGGAGGCGCCGATCCTTCCCGTGGGCCAACGCTCCGATGTGGAGAAGCCATTCCTGCCTGAGCGGATTGTCAAACAGGTAGAGGGACTGCTCGAGGAGCGCGAGAACGCGTCGGTCCTCGCCCTTAACGGTCTTTCCCCGACCTCGACGGCGATTTTTACCGGTCCTCCCGGAGTGGGGAAAACCATGACCGCACGGTGGATAGCCTCCCAGCTCGGAATGCCTATGTACCGGCTTGATCTGGCCGAGACGATCGGCAGGCATCTCGGGGAGTCGGGCAACAACATCAAAGCAGCATTTTCGAAGGTTCGTGTCACTCCGGGAATTCTCTTCCTCGATGAGATCGACGCCATCGCGAAGACCAGGTCGGACGACTCGGACATTGGCGAGATGAAGCGCGTAGTGACTGTTCTCCTGCAGGAACTTGATGACAGGAACCCGGCGAGCCTCATACTCGCGGCAACGAACAACATGTCACTCATCGATCCCGCCGTATGGCGTCGGTTCGAGTTACGAATAGATTTCCCTATGCCGGACGAGAAGCAGATCATGAATGCGCTTGAAAGCGATTTCAGCGCATCGGACAGTCTTGGAGGGGTTTCGGCCCCGTGGATTGAAGCCCTGGGCATCGTGATGAAGGGGGCGCCTTTCAGCGAGGTGAGATCCGTCGCGATGCGCATAAGGAAACGGTGTGTGCTGAGGCGGTGTCCGGCGGAGGATGCCATAACCGAATACATAAGGGAGAACACGGAAGGGCTGACCCACGCGCAGAGGATTAGCCTTGCGGTCGCGCTCGTGGAGACCGGCGCGGTGACGCAACGGCTCGCCTCCGAGATGACCGGGGTGTCGCGCCAGACTATACGACGCAGAACTGAGAAAACGAATTCGAAAGGATGATTCATGGGACGGCATTATCTGATAGGACACGGCGAACGGCTGTCTGAACCGATTGTTCTTCCCCGCGGCGGGGCGACGCCGAAAGATATCTACACATACGAGGAATCGCGTGCGCGGTTGCAGCCGGAACTGCACAGTGCGATTGCAAATCTGCCGGACGATCCGGCCCTCGCGCCGAATGATGTGCACGTCTTGCAGATGGTGTTGCATCCGAAGTATCTGGCAAAGTCTTATCATCCATCCGGGCTGCTCAGGGCGGCCGGCCTGTCCTTGGTGGGCAGCAAGCCGGTACGAATCACAACGGCCGACGATCCAGACAAAGGTGCACGTCTGTCTAGGACGTTGCTGGTGGCGGGACACAGGCAATCGCTGGAGCATTTCGATTCCCTGCTGCAGGACCCCGGCGTTCGATGTGAAGAGTACGCAGGTATCAAGGACATCGTCAGAATCGAGCGTATCGACAACTACGCATTCGATGACAAGTATCATCCCGCGCCTTCCAATGACGCATGGTACGAACTGGTTCTCCATGAGCTGGACGAGGATTTGGCGCCAGATAATACCCAGAAGTTCTTGGAGCTCGCGGAAAGGCTCGGAGTAAACGTCGAAGAGCGAATGAACTTCAAGGCCAATAATCTGTTGTATCTTCCGATTCGGGGACCGGAAGAAGCCGTCAAACGGCTTGCTGAATACTCCAGCGTCCGCGCTCTGCGCCCAATGCCGAGGTTGGGGCTGAGCCCAATCAGCTCCGTGAGGAGCATTCGGGAACCCGTTACGCTTCCCGAACCTCCGAGTACGGCGTCTCAGCTGGGGGTTGCGGTGCTTGACGGAGGGCTGCCGCCGGATAACCCGATATCGTCATGGGTGGACTATATCAAGGCGAATCCCGATGCCGATGATGACGAGCGGTTTTTGGAACACGGGTTGGGGGTATGCTCGGCGCTACTGTTCGGCAGCCTTAAGTCCGGCCAGCAGCCGCTGCGCACGCGGATAACGGCGGTGAGGGTGCTTGATTCAGAAACGAGGTCCGATGATCCGATCGCGATGTATAAAGTGCTCAATAACATCGAGAATGTGTTGGAATCGTACCCCTTCCACTACGTCAATCTCAGCCTCGGTCCAGATTTGCCGATTGAGGATGACGATGTGAGCGCATGGACGTCGGTTCTTGACCAGATTCTTTCTTCCAAGGACATGCTGCTCAGCGTGGCGGTCGGTAACAACGGTGAAGGGGATGCCGAAAGCGGGAACAACCGCATCGAATCACCGGGTGACGCAGTCAACGCCCTCGGAGTCGGGGCGTGTGATTCTGAGGATGTGTATTGGATGAGAGCCCCGTATTCTGCTGTCGGCCCGGGGCGAAGTCCCGGGATCGTCAAGCCCGATTTGGTGGCGTTCGGCGGAACGGAGGGCAATGAATTCATGGTGCTTGGCCCTGGAACGTCACCTGCAGCGGTACCGGTTATGGGAACGAGTTTTGCCGCGCCCAACGCGCTACGGCAGGCTGTGCGTATACGCGAGATCTGCGGCCCGGAAATAACTCCGCTGGTGGCGAAAACGCTGCTGATTCATGCAGCGGAACGCAGAAAGGAA
>JAIJJM010000155.1 GCA_022728415.1 Collinsella sp.
GCGCACCGCCTGTCCACCGTGGCGGCGCTCGATCGCATCGTGGTGCTGGCGGACGGCGAGATTGTCGAGGACGGTACGCATGCGCAGCTCGTCGAGGCGGGCGGCGAATATGCAAGCCTGTGGAGCCGCCAGACCGGCGCATTTTTGGAGGCTTAAGGTCCCCGTACGTGGGACAATCGTTTTTGTGAAGTTATGTTTCTGCCGATCCGAGGAGTCGTTATGCCACGCGAGACCAATGCCGCCAAACGCGAGCGCGCCGTTGAGGTGTGCGAGCGCCTTAACCGTCGCTATGGCCCGGTCGAGTGCTTTTTGGACCACGAGAATCCCTTTAGGCTACTTATCTCGGTACTGCTCTCGGCTCAGACGACCGACGCGCAGGTCAATAAGGTGACGCCCCAACTATTTGCCCAGTGGCCCACGTCCGAGGCCATGGCCGGGGCAAGTGTGACCGACGTGGCCGAGACCATCAAGTCACTCGGCTTTTATAAGAGCAAGGCCAAGCACGCCGTGGAGGCCGCGCAGATGATCGTTGCCGATTACGGCGGCGAGGTACCGGCCGACATGAAGGAGCTCGTCAAGCTGCCGGGTGTGGGACGTAAAACGGCGAACATCGTGCTCAACGTGGGGTTTGGCATTGTCGAGGGCATCGCGGTCGATACGCACGTCAACCGCATCGCGCACCGCCTGATGCTGAGCCCCAAGACGCATGCCAAAGAGCCGCTCAAGACCGAGCAAGATCTGCTCAAGATTCTGCCGCACGAGTATTGGGGATCGGTCAACCACCAGTGGATCACCTTTGGCCGCGAGATCTGCGACGCCCGCAAACCCAAGTGCGATGAGTGCCCGCTGGCGGATTTATGCCCCAGCGTGCGTGTGATGGGGTAGGGGCCCGCCGCATTTTGTCGGCACCCGAGGACAGCGACTCATGTTGCGCAGCACATGTGGGTCGCGAGGGCTCAATATGATGGCGACAGATGCCGTTTGTTGTGAGGGGATGCCCGAATATGTCTTGCGCCAAGTGTGGCTCCGAGATGCCCGACGGAACCGATTTTTACACGAACTGCGGGGCTGGGCATGCGCTTGAGCAGGAGTATATGTTGCCTCCTGCCGGCTCATGCAAAAATGTGTTGCTAATTTAGAAGCCTATTCAAGCGCGCCGAAGTCGTGGCGTGCTGGCGTAGCATGAACAAAAAATCAAGCAATGGAGGGCAACGTGGCAACATTGAAGACGCGAGAGCTTGAAGATTATTTTGAGCGCATTGTGCGCACGCGCGAAGGTGACCTACCTGGTCGTCGCAAAGGCGACGCATACTTGTCTCAAACACATGTGCTCTACCACGGAGATCCTGCACCCTGGGCTTTAACGCCAAAGATATTCGATAAGGATATGACGGCGCTTCTTAAGGAGGCGGCCGAGCGCATGTACGGCATTATGGACAAGGTGACGCGGGCGTTTTGTTCCGATGCCTCCGTGCGTGCGTGGTTTCGCATGGATCCGGCTTTTGCTGACCTGTGCGCTATGGATGCCGGCTATGATTGCCAGATCCCCCTTGCGCGCGTTGATATCTTTCTTGACGAGGACGACGGTTCGTATACGTTTTGCGAGCTCAATACCGACGGCAGTGCTGGAATGGTAGTGACCGATGCGGTCTGTCAGGCAGTGCGGAAAACGCCTTCCTTTGAGGAGTTTGCATCCGACCACCCCGGCTTTCGGCAGTACGATTTGTGCGGTAGCTGGATAGATGCATTGTTTGAGACCTATGCAGAGTGGGAGCTGGCCCATCCTCACCGCACCGAGGATAGTGCACGATCGGACAGCGGGGCCTGCGTTGACGAGGGGCTCTATGCACCGCAATCAAAGATAAATCCCGCTTCGGTGGCAATCGTCGACTATTCGGAAAGCATCGACTTGGAAGATGCAGCTCATTTTGTCGACCTTATGAGGCAGCGGGGCGTAGTCGCACGCTTTGCGGATGTGCGTGACCTGCGGATTGTCGAAGAAGAGGGCGGTGCTAGGCGCCTGTGCGATGCCGCTGGTCCTATTGATTGCGTTTGGCGGCGCGCGGTGACCGGCGAGCTGTGGGATAAGCCGTGCGACGGACGCTCGGCCTTAATCGGGGCTGCCCAAGAAGGGCTTGCATGTATCGTCGGTGGTTTTAGAACGTGGCCGTGTGCGACGAAGACCGTATTTGCGTTTTTGTGGTCTCGAGCCGGGCAGTCCTTGTTGAGCCCTGAGGAGCAATCGTTTGTCCGGGAGCATGTGCCCTATACCGAGATTTTGGACGAAAGCACCCAGTTGTCGAGATTTGCCGAAAAGGATCGATGGATTGTCAAGCCGTGCGGCGGCTACAACGCGGTTGGCGTTGTCGCCGGTTTGGATGTCACGGAACGGGAATGGTCCCAGGTGCTTGCTCGCGCTGCGGCAGCTGGGGCGATTGTGCAGGAGTATGCTCAGCAGTATCAGACTCCCTGCTTGCGCGGAACGCTTGTCGATGGGCCGCATCGAGGAGAGGCGCCCAAAGGACTTGTGGACGATCTTGGTTTTGCGCCCGCTTCTAATATGGAAGGCCTGTACCTGTATCGCGGCCGTTTTGCGGGCGTGTACACACGCGTCGGTTTTGCCAACACCATAGGTGAGTGGACGAGCCGCCTGAACGTTGCGAGCTTTTTTGAGGAATAGCCGTTTCTTGGGGCACCTTCCGTGGTTGCTGCGTTTGACGTGACGGGGAGATTTTGGCGAAGCCGGTGAGTCCAGTACTATCTGGCGTTTTTGTTGCGGGGCTGGGCGCACGTCTGAGCTGGAGTCCCCTCCATGCGCTACCATGACAGGCAACGAATTTGACGAACGACCCGCCGAGCTTGCCTCGGCGGGCTTTTGTCGTTGCAATGCCGGAGGAACAGCATGCTCATTCACCGTATAGCCGCGCAGCTTTACACTGCCGAGGCGCTGCAGACCGTCGAGGCCGGGCTCGATTCTGGCGAGGACGTGACGCTGGCCGTGTCTCAGTCGGGCCGAACGCTTATGGCCGCCGCCCAGTTTACACGTCGTCCGCGCCCCACGGTCTACATCGTGAGTGGCGAGGATGCGGCCGATCGCGCCGCACGCAGCCTTGCCGCCTATGTGGGCCTGGCGCACGTGTGCCGCTTTCCCGAGCGCAAGGACTACCCTTGGCGCGAGCAAGCACCCGACGACGCCGTGGTGGCCCAGCGCTGCGAGGCGCTCGGGCGCATCGTGCGCGGGGACAACTGCATCATGGTCGCCTCGGCCCGCGCACTGCTGCGCTGCGTGCCGCCGGTCGAGAGCCACTACTGGGAGTCCACTACTTTTGCGGTGGGCGAGGAGATTCCCTTTGACGAGGTGCCGCAGCGTCTGGTGGGCATGGGCTACACCAATGCCGGTGCCGCCGACGCGCCCGGCCTGTTCCGTGTGCACGGCGACACCGTCGAGGTGTTTCCCGCGCAGGAAAAGGCGCCCGTGCGCATTGAGTTCTTTGGCGACGAGATTGACCGCATCCGCCGCATGGTGAGTTCAACGGGCCAGACCATCGGCAACGAGGACAGCATCGAGATCTTCCCCTGTCGCGAGCTCGCACTCACCGACGACGCCGTCCACAACATGCACGTGGCGCTCTACCGCGCCAGCCAGGACGACAGTAAGCTGGCGGCACTGCTCGAGATGGTGGATGCGCGCATCGTCACGCCCGAGCTCGACCGCTTTTTGCCGGTGATGTACGGCCAGACCGTGAGCCCGCTGTCGCATGTGAGCGGCAAGGCGCTCGTGGTGCTGTCCGAGCCGCGCTCGCTGTTCGACGATTGCCTGCGCGCCTACGATGATATCGAGGCACGTGCCGGCGAGGCGGGGGTCGACCGTCTGGACGGCCTGTACGTGCGTGCCCAGCAGCTCGACTTTGGTTCCCAGCAACGCCTGAACTACGTGAGCCTGATCCGTGCCGGCGGTGCGGTTACGGCGGAGCTCAAGATTGAGCAGCCGGCTATTGCAGGCTCGGATAACCGTTTTATGACGCGCATCCAGGAGGTCGTGGGCAAGCGCTATGCCTGCGTGTTTGCCATTCCCGACCGCGGCGCGCGCGAGTCGATGGAGCTCACCTTTGGCGACGAGGGCATTACCTTTGAGGAATCGCTGACCGCGGCGCCCGAAAATGCCGGCGCTATCGGCGACCGCGTGCGCGTGGCGGCGGCGGATTCCGCCG
The DNA here is from genome assembly GCA_022728415.1 of Collinsella sp. The sequence continues at coordinate 4,212 of JAIJJM010000155.1, forward strand.
ACCGTGCCGCACGCCAGGAGGCCCATGCTTCCATTCGCGAGCGTAAGGCCGATGCGCTCAACGCCCGCTCGCTCGAGGCGGGCGCCGCGCAGGCTGCCGCCGGCGCCGCCGTGCCCACCATCTCGCGCGGGCGCGTGACCTTTGTGGACGCTGCCCTGCCGCAGGGCGTGGTGGTGCCCGATGCCAATTTGGCCGTGTTCTCGATCGCCGACCTCAACGCCCGCATGGATGCCAACCGCGCGCGCAGTCGCCGCAAGGTTGACATTACGCAGATCACCTTCCCGTTTAAGCCGGGCGACTACGTGGTACACGCTACCCACGGCATCGCGCTCTTTAGCGAGATCGCGCGCCAGGAAGTGGGCGGCAAGGAGCGCGACTACTTTTTGCTGGAATACGCCGATGGCGACAAGCTCTACGTGCCGCTGGAGCAGGTTGACCGCATCACGCGCTACGTTGGCCCCGACGGTGATAAACCGCGCTTGACCAGGCTCAACACCGCCGACTGGACGCGGGCTACCAACAAAGCGCGCAAGAATGCCAAAAAGCTGGCATTTGACTTGGTCGACCTGTACACGCGCCGCTCGTCGATTACCGGTATCGCCTGTCCGCCCGATACGCCCGAGCAGATCGAGATGGAGCAGAGCTTCCCCTACGACGAGACACGCGACCAGCTGGAGGCTATCGCCGACATCAAGGCCGACATGGAGGCGCCCAAGCCCATGGACCGCCTGCTGTGCGGCGACGTGGGCTTTGGCAAGACCGAGGTCGCCCTGCGCGCAGCGTTTAAGTGCGTGGACTCCGGCCACCAGGTCATGGTGCTCTGCCCCACGACCATTCTGGCCCAACAGCACTACGAGACTTTCTTTGAGCGCTTTGCCCCGTTTGGCCTTGAGGTCGAGGTACTCAGCCGCTTTCGCACGCCGGCGCAGCAAAAGCGTGCGCTCAAGGCGTTTGCCGAGGGCGCGATCGATGTGCTGATCGGCACGCACCGCTTGCTTTCTGCCGACGTGAACCCCAAGAACCTGGGCTTGGTGATCATTGACGAGGAACAGCGCTTTGGCGTGCAGCACAAGGAGCAGCTCAAGAACCTGCGCGAGCAGATTGACGTGCTCACGCTTTCGGCCACGCCCATCCCGCGTACCATGCAGATGGCCACGAGCGGCGTGCGCGATATGAGCCTGATCACCACGCCGCCGACCGGGCGCCGTCCCGTCATTGTGCACGTGGGGGAGTACGACCCCGACGTGGTGAGTGCGGCGATTCGTCTGGAAGTGGGCCGCGGCGGCCAGGTGTATTACGTGTCCAACCGCGTTAAGACCATTGACGATGCCGTGGCGCGCGTGCACGAGGCCGCGCCCGAGGCGCGCGTGGGCGTGGCGCACGGCAAGATGAGCCCACGCGAGGTCGAGGACGTGATGATCGAGTTCGCGACCAAGAAGATCGACGTGCTCATCGCCACGACCATCGTGGAGAGCGGCATCGACAACGCGACCGCCAACACGCTCATCATCGAGGACT
>JAIJJM010000156.1 GCA_022728415.1 Collinsella sp.
TCGCGGGCAAAGCCCATCTCGTGCGTCACGACGATCATGGTCATGCCGTCGCGTGCCAGGTCGCGCATGACACCCAGAACGTCGCGGACCAGCTCGGGATCGAGCGCCGACGTGGCCTCGTCAAAGAGCATGACGTGAGGGTTCATCGACAGGGCGCGGGCGATGGCAACGCGCTGCTGCTGGCCGCCCGAGAGCTGGCTCGGCATAAAGTCGATACGCTCGGCAAGACCGACCTTGGTCAGCTCCTCGACGGCAATCTTCTCGGCTTCTTCCTTGCTGCGCTTGAGTACCTTTTGCTGCGCCAGCATGACGTTCTTTTTGACTGACAGGTGCGGGAACAAATTAAACTGCTGGAACACCATACCCAGATGCGTACGCACCTTGTTAAGGTCGACGCCCTTGGCGCACACGTCCACGCCCTCAACGACAATCGAGCCGCTCGTGGGATGCTCCAGACGATTGATGCAGCGAAGCATCGTCGACTTGCCCGAGCCCGAAGGACCTAGGACTACGACGACCTCGCCCTTGTGCACATCCAAATCGATATCGCGCAGGACCACGTTATCGCCAAAGGCCTTCTGGAGGTTCTTGATGCTGACGACGACCTCGTTCGAGTTATTGGTTTCGCTCATGATAGGACCTCCTTACAGACCGGCGATGTGATCGGCGGGCGTCGCGACGACCTGTCCGGCGCTCTTGGCGGGATGCTTCTTCTTGGTTTCGGCCGTACCCAAAAGCCTCGCCTCAAGACCGCTCACCAAGCGAGCAAGCGGCAGGGTGATGACCAGGTAGAACAGGGCGGCAACCACATACGGCGTGATGGACCCCGTCGTGGCCACGATGGTGCGGGCGTTCATGACGATCTCGACCACGCCCACGGCCGCAAGCAGCGACGTATCCTTGTAAAGCAGGATGAACTCACTGGTCAACGTAGGCAAAACATTGCGGAACGTCTGCGGAATCATAACGTAGAGCAGTGTCTGGAAGGCGTTCATGCCCAGCGAGCGCGCGGCCTCGTTCTGGCCCTTGGGGATCGACTGAATACCGGCGCGGAAGATCTCGCACAGATAGGCGGACGAGTTCATGGCCATGACGATGACGCCCAGCACATAGTCGTCAACCTTGACACCGGCCAGCGGCAGGCCAAAAAACGCGATGTAGATCTGCAGGAACGCCGGCGTACCACGGATGATATTCACATAGATGCCGGCAAGGCAACGCAGGATGCGCGACTTGGAGATGCGCATGAGCGACAAGGCAAAGCCAAAGGGAATTGCCAGCGGAAACGCCACGAGCACGATCGAGAGCGACATGAGGAAGCCTTTGAAGACGATCGGCAGGCTCTGGACCAAAATGACCGGGTTCAGGAACAGGCGAAGGAACATGTTGGAATTCCATGCCTTGACCCACGGCTGCCCCTTAAGGTCGGCCAGGAAGCTATTGAATGCCGTCACGCCCTTGATCTCCACCGACGGAATCTTGGAGATCTTCTTGGTCGAACCATCGGCCAAAGTGCAGGTGCCGCTAAAGGCCTCGTCGCCACCCTCGACGGGGAAGGTCACGCCGTAGACCTCGACGCGGAAATAGCCGCCGGCGGGCGCCGTCTCGCCAAAATCGATCTTGAGCGTCCGGCCGTCGACCTTGCACGTAGGCTTCATAGGCGTACGGTCCATAAGGTCATCGCCCGAGAGCATCGTCAGACGCGTGCCGTTCGCACCAAAGGTCGTACCATCGGCAAACGTCAGCGAAAGGCCGCTCAGTTCCTCGTCGGCATCGGCCTGAACCTCCCAGGTGATGCGGGTCTCGGTGCCACCGACCACGTCGCTGCCCGAACCGGTATTGGGTCGGGCGGTGATCTTTGCGGTCTCAAGCGCCTGAGCAGTCGAGGGCACGCAGGCCCCCGCGCATACCAGGGCGAGCGCCACAGCCAGGGCACAGGCCAGCTTTTGGAGCATCGAGGGCAGTGGATAGCTCTGGCCCATAGCTCCTTGGTTCAATCGAGACAAGGTGGCTCCTAACGTTTAAGTTGCCGACATAACGGGGCGGTATCGTGCCCATTCAAGAACCGCAAAGGCCCTCTCCGCCAAAACGGAAAGGGCCCGCGCGCAATCAAGTGACTATTTTACTTGATGTTGTACTTAGCCATGAGGGCGTCAACGGTACCGTCGTCGGTCAGGTCCTTGATGGCCTGGTTGATATCGTCCTTGAGCTTGGTATTGCCCTGGTTGATGGCGATAGCATACTCCTCACCGGTGCTGATCTGCTTAACCGTATGGCAGGTATTGAACTGCTCGGCGGTCAGCTGGCTGGCAACGGAGCGATTGGTAACCACGGCGTCGCCCTTGTCGGACTGCAGGGCGCTGAAGCACTCGGTGGCGTCCTTATAGGGGACGATCTTGGCCTTGGGGAAGTTCTCCTGGGCAAAGGCCTCGGCGGTCGAACCGGACTGGACGATGATGGTGGCGTCAGCATTGTTGAGCTTCTCGCTGTAGTTATCGGCCGTAATGTCGGCGTTATCGACCTTGGTCACGATAGCCTGATCGTCCATGTAGTAAGAGTCGGAGAACGCGACTTCCTTCTCACGCTCGGGCGTGTCCGTGATGGCCGCGATGGCGACGTCATACTTGGCGCCCGAAGCAACGCCGGGGACGAGTGTATCGAAGTCGTTGTTGACGTACTCGACATCCAGACCCAGCTTGTCAGCGATAGCCTTGATAAGCTCAAGGTCAAAGCCCTGGTAGTCGCCGTTATCATCCTTATACTCAAACGGCGCATACTCGGCAGAGGTGCCGACGGTCAGCGTGCCGTCCTTGACGAGCGCATATTCCTTGGAGCCGTCGACCTTCTCGACCTTCGCGTTGTCAGAGCTGCTGGAACCGGCATCGGAACCAGAGGTGGCGTTGGACGAGCCGCAGCCCGTCAGTGCGAGGGCGAGCGCCATGGCGCCCGTGGCGGCAAATGCGCCAAGCTTCTTGAGCTTCATAATCAGTCTCCTTCCGGTGACCTCGTTTGATTCAGAGGTCTGCAAAAACTGTTGGATATTATGCACCCGTAAGTGCGAATCTGCAATTAGAAAACTGATTGAAACAAACGCATAACGTGCATGGAATACTCCACTTTGTGACAGTCGTTACTGCTGCAACGACCTTAATAGCGTAATTTCCATCGCATAACCTGCAAGTTCGTTAGGCGTCTCCAAAATAAATGGAAGTGCACGCAAGCGGTTATTCGATACAATATTCTGCATAACCTGCATACCGCCGCCAAACTCCTCGCTGCCAAGGTATCCCTTGCCGATGCACTCGTGACGATCTTTATGGGCGCCACAGGGGTTCTTCGAATCGTTGATGTGTACGGCATGCAAACGGTCGATGCCCACCACGCGGTCGAACTCGTCGAGTACGCCGTCCAGATCATGGATGATGTCATAGCCGGCATCGCTCACATGGCAGGTGTCCAGACACACGCCTAGCTTGTCCGATAGCTCTGGACGCCTGGCAGCAGCACCCTCGATAATGCGCGCCAGCTCTTCAAAGCTACGGCCCACCTCGGTACCCTTTCCCGCCATGGTCTCGAGCAGCACCGTCGTCTGCTGCCCCTCAAACATCACCTGGCACAAGGTGTCGACGATCATCTGAATGCCAGCATCAGTCCCCTGCCCCACATGCGCACCGGGGTGGAAGTTGTAGTAGTTGCCGGGCAGTGCTTCCAGACGCTGCAAGTCCTCGGCCATTGCCTCCAAGGCAAACTCGCGCGCCCGCTCTTTGGCAGAACAGGGGTTGTAGGTATAGGGGGCATGCGCCACGAGTGGGCCAAAATCATTTTGCGCCATAAGGTCACGCAGGGCCGTCACATCATCCATGTCAAGGTCTTTCGCCTTGCCGCCGCGCGGATTGCGCGTAAAGAATGCAAAGGTGTTGGCGCCGATGGATAGCGCCGTCTCCCCCATCGCCCGATAGCCCTTCGTCGTCGAAAGGTGGCACCCAATCGTCAGCATCTCCAGCTCCCCCTCATCAGTTGCGGTGAAATAGTTCCTGTTTAAGCCCTATTCTGCCGCAAACAGGAACTATTCCACCGCAAGTTATAAAAGAGTCACGAGGAGCGCGTTTTGCCGAAGGCCTTAAGCACCGCCGTCACGGGTCCAGGCTGAAAACGGCGGCGTATGTCGTCCAAGCGCCCGGGAATATCGATGTGCTGTGGGCAGTGCCGCGCGCATTTGCCGCATTTGACGCAATTGCTCACCAACTTGGGCTCGCTTGTGCGCACCGCGCTCGCCGTAAAGTACTGCGATAGACCCGTAAACCAGCTGTGCGCATAACTTGCGTTGTAGGCGGCGAAACACCCAGGGATATTGATGCCTTTAGGACACGGCATGCAATAGCCACATCCCGTGCAGGGCACGCGATTCGATTTTTCAAACTCTGCCAGCACGCGTGCGATGGCATCGAGCTGAGCAGCCGTCATCGAATCCGGCAGGGCCCGATCGGCCAACGCCGCGTTCTCATCCACCTGCGCGGTATCGGTCATACCCGAAAGCAGCATCGTCACCTGAGGATGATTCCACACCCACGAAAGCCCCCAAGCAGCCGGCGTCTTCAGGTACGGATCGCATACGCCATCGAGCACGGCGCGGGCCCGCGGAGGCAGCTTGCCCGCCAGGCGTCCACCCAAAAGCGGTTCCATCACAAACACCGCGAGCCCGCGCTCGGCGGCTGCCATGAGCCCCGCCGTTCCCGCTTGGTAGCGCTCTCCAGCGTAGTTGTACTGGATCTGGCAAAAGTCCCAGTCATACGCGTCAAGCATCGTGAAGAAGTCCGCCGCACTGCCGTGGTACGAGAAACCTATCTGCCGAATGCGCCCCGCCACCTTTTGACGCGCGATCCAGTCCTCGATGCCCAACGCTGCCACGCGCTCCCACTGCGCGGGCGAGGTGATGTTGTGCATGAGGTAGTAGTCGATATGGTCAGTCCGCAAACGGTGCAGCTGCTCGTCAAAAAAGCGGTCGAAATCCTCCGCACATTTGCACGAAGCGTGCGGCAACTTGGTCGCAAGAAAAATCTGGTCGCGCAGACCCAGGCGCTCAAGTGAAGCCCCCACACAAGCCTCGTTACCGGGGTAGAGATAGGCCGTGTCCAGATAGGTTATCCCTTGCCCCACCGCACGGGAAATGATGGCATCGGCCGTCTTCGCATCGGGGTGTCCCGGCGCACCGGGAAACCTCATGCAACCCAGCCCCAGCGCCGAGACACGGTTTCCGCTTTTGGGGTCAACGCGATATTGCACTGCCTCTCCTCTCCCCTCGAAGCCCTAATGAGGCGAAACACAACGGCCACATCATCGAAACACATTGGAATCACAATCGAGAACGTATCGTAACGTAGCAGAAATCGAGCTGTCACGACACCGCTCTAACATCAGCAAAAAGCCCGATGAAAGGAGTCACCCATGCCCGCGCTCAATCTTTGGAACCTCGCATCCCAGCTCAAAAGCACCGATTATCGCTGGGTCGACCTCACCCACACGCTCTCGTGCGACACCCCGCACTGGTTTGGCTTTAAGCCATTTGAGTCCACCAAACTCTTCGACTACCTGCCCGGCACGCCCGAGGACATGCTCGCGCCCATGCGTTGCTTCCAGTATTCGGTCGCCTCGCAGTACGGCA
>JAIJJM010000157.1 GCA_022728415.1 Collinsella sp.
GGCCAAGGCCGAGCTTGCCAACGACGAGGCGCTCAAGGCCGATCTTGAGGCTGTCGACCACAAGGCATCCCTTGCCGCGGGCACGACGGGCAACGAGAAGCTGGTCAAGCTGAACGCTGCCTACGCTCGCTATAAGGCCGCCGTCGATGCCGCCGCTGGCCTCAAGGCTGCCCTGAGCGATGCCGACGCCAAACTGTCTGATGCCAATGGCGTCTATGCCGCCGCGCTGGCCGAATTTGGCGATGCCAAGGACGCGCTGGCTGCTGCACAGGCCGAGTACGACAAGTATCATCCCAAGGCTGAGCCGCAGGCCAAGCCTCAGGTTGCGCAGGCTGCTGCAAAGGCTCCTGTCGCCAAGAAGAAGGCCGCGTCGGCCGCACTCGCCCAGACTGGCGATGACTCCGCACTTGCAGGCGAGGTGTTCGTCATCGGCGGCATAACGCTTGTGGCCGCGGGCGTGACGCTGGGTGATCGTCGTCGCAAGCAGATGTAGCGTTTCGAGCGTAGATTCTGCAACGAACTTCGGTTCATAGCAGGAACGCTTCGATTACTTAACCGATAAGGCCGGCGTGCTGTGATACGCAGCGCGCCGGCCTTTCTTTGTATTGGCATCAAAAAGCCCGGTCGGTAGCCGTGAAAGCTACCGACCGGGCAAATCGTAGGCAATATGGTTGCTGTCGAGCAGCTGCTCAGCTTAGCCCAGCAGGCTCAGGCCCACGGAGACAAACGCCAGGATAACGCCGACGACGGACTCGCCGCCCAGCAGACCGCTGGCAACGACCAGGCCCTGCTCCTGGAAGGCAGCGTCCTTGGCGGCCTTCTCCTCGTCCGAAAGACCGGCGGCGGCATCGCGGTGTGCGGCCCACTTGTCGTAGGCGAGCTTGATGCAGGAGCCCAGGAAGGCCGTGAGCGACATGTAGAATGGCAGGTACACGCCCAGGCCGATCATCATGGCCGGAATGCCGAGCCAGTACATGACGATGCCGGCGATAAAGCCGCCTGCGAACCACGGCACGCTCGGGATGCCCGAGACCATGGTGGCGACCACGCTTGCCTGCGCGGCCACAAAGCTCTTGTCGGGGCCAAAGGCGTCCGGACCATAGGCGGTGACGAGCGCGACCATGACGGCTGCGGCGACCAGGGCGCCCACGATGCCTCCGATGGCCTGGCCGACCCACTGCGCGCGCGGGTTGGTGCCCAGCACGGCGCCGGCCTTAAAGTCGTTCATGACATCGCCCGCAAGGCCGCACGCCACGGCAACGATGCCGGCGATAAAGAACAGTTTGACCTGCGCGAGCTGCGCGAAGGCTGCCACGATGAGCATGACGATGAGGCCAAAGATCTCCATGGGGTCGATACCCGTCTGACCGCAGCTCTGAGCGCTCATGATGGTGGTGACAAAGGTGAACAGCGTGACGATGACGGCCGGGACGGGACCGAGGTCGAGCGCGATGGCAACGATCACGGCGATGGCGGCGGTGCCCAGGCCGATGATGCCGGCGTCGAGCTTAAGGGAGCCCGAGATGAGCGACTGCTCGTCGGTGTCGCTGGAGCTGTCGGCGGCGAGGCCGCGGACGATACCTGCGACCTGCGGCAGGATGTCTTTAAGGACGACGGCGACGCCAAAGCCCATCATAAGGCCCATACCCAGGGACTTGACGATGCCCTGCGCGGTCACAACATCGAAGAGGCCGGCAGCGGTACCGCCGACGATAATGCCAAAGTTGCCCAGCAGCGCGCCGGCAAACCAAAAGGCAACCGGGGCGAAGCCCACCAAAAAGCCGATGGACAGCAACATGGGCGAGTTGTAGATGCCAAAGGTCACGCCGGGGATATTGAGCGTGCACAGCATGCTGGGCACCACGCCCAGAGCGTCGCGCAGCACGCTGTAGATGCCTGCGATGGCCATGGAGCCAAAGAGCTGTTTGCCGGTCTTGCCGCCGGCCTCGGTGGCGCGCAGAGTCTGAGCTGCGGCGTTGCCGGTGGGGAACTCCAGCGCGGCGTCCACGATAAAGTGACGGTGGATGAGCGCTGTCGCCAGAAGGCCTAAGATGGTGCCGGCGAGCGCCACGATAAACATGTCGAGCCAGCTGATCTGGTCGGCATAGCCCAGCATCCAGGCGCCCGGGATGGTAAACGCCAGACCGCCGGCGACCATGGCGCCCGCGGACATGATGGTGTGGGTAACGTTGGCCTCGTTGAGACTGGCGTTGCCCATGAGCTTCAGGAAGAACAGCGAGATGACGGCAGCGAAGATGATCGGCCAGGGGAGCGCACCCATCTTGAGGGCGGTATAGGCCGAGCTTGCCGTGATGATCATGCAGCCAAGGACGCCGATGACGACGCCGCGCAGCGTGAGTTGACCGCGCATCGAGGTGCGGTTCGAGGGATTGCTCATATAGAACTCCTTTGCGTATATCCGCTTCCCCCGGGAGCGCCGCTACGGATACGGCGCGGGAAGTCGGGTTACCAAGGGCCGCCGCGTGAGCTCGCGCGCGACCGCGCACCAGTATAGCCGCAAGCCAGTTAATTTGGGACGGGGCTTTTTTAGCTATCCCAAGCGAAGCCGAAGGATGATTATTCTGGGACGGGGATTTAAAAATCATTGTGTACCTAATGATTTTTAAATCCCCGTCCCAGAATAATCATCGGGATATACTGCTGGGCAGACGAAAGGAGCGCCGACGATGCTTAATGGGTGCGCATATATATTGACGGTCGACGTGGGCAACACGTTCATTCGCTTTGGCCTGTTTGCAGAGGATTCGGCCGCGGCGCAGGAATGTCCGCTTGCGACGTGCGAGATCACCACGCCGGCCCGTATTACGGCCGACGAGGCGCGCATGCGTCTCGTGCAGGTCATGGCCGCACTGGCGGCCGATGCGGGCATGCCGGGTGCGCTTGTGCCCGCGGCTGCTGTACTGAGCTGCGTGGTCCCGGCGCTCGAGCGCCCGTGGAAGGCAGCACTTTCCCGTACCTGCACGGGGCGCGTACTCACGGTGGGGCCGGGACTTAAGACCGGCATGCCCGTGCACTACGACGATCCGGCCGAGATCGGCCCCGACCGCATCGCCGATGCTGTGGCGGCCCGCGCCGTCTACGGCGCGCCGTGCATCGTGATCGACCTGGGCACCACGACCAATATCGAGGTCATCGACGCGCGCGGCACCTTTGTCGGCGGCGTTATCGCGCCGGGGCTGGCGCTCGGCGCCCGTTCACTCTCGGCCGCTGCAGCGCGCCTGCCTCAGGTTGAGCCCTCGGCGCCGACTCACGTTATCGGCCGCAACACGCGTGAGGCCATGCGCTCGGGCGTGGTTTTGGGCGAGGTGGCCCGCATCGACGGCATGCTCGACATGGTGCTCGCCGAGATGCGCGCGACCAAGACCGCGGGGGAGGGCGATGTGCCCATTGTCATTACCGGCGACGATGCCGAGGCACTTGCGGCCCTGGTCGGTCATGGCCTGACGGTCGATGACGCGTTGACGCTGCGGGGTCTCGCCGAGCTCTACCACATCAACCAAAAGCTCCGCCGCGTGTAAAAGTGAGGGCGCCGGTGGGACAAACGCCCCCACCTTTCACCTGCTACAATGGGTCAAACTATTGCGATTTCGGAGGTGTCTGCCATGTCGGACGATCTTCATCAAACCGCGTCGGGCAAGCGCCGCGACGTTATTAGCTGGGATGAGTTCTTTATGAGTGTGGCCATCGCCGCGCAGCGCCGCAGCAAGGACCCCAACACGCAGGTGGGCGCGTGCATTGCCAGCACCAACCACCGCATTCTTTCGGTGGGCTACAACGGTACGCCCTCGGCGCTCAACGACGACTTTTTCCCGTGGGGAACGAGCGACGACCCGTTGCAGGATAAGCACAACTACGTGGTGCATGCCGAGGCAAACGCCGTGCTCAACTACCGCGGCTCGCTCAAAGACCTTGAAGGTTCCACGGTCTACGTCACGCTGTTCCCGTGCCACGACTGTGCCAAGATCCTGGCGCAGGTAGGTGTAGGCGAGGTTGTCTACCTGGACAACAAGTATGCCGACACCGATGACGGCCGTATCAGCCGTCGCATCCTCGACTCCTGCGGCATCAGCTACCGCCAGGTTATCGTCGATGTCCAGATTGGTACCGGGGGACAGGCTCGACAGTAGCGCGTGGCAACGCCAGCTGGCAACAAAAGGCAGCTAAAAGAGCCCCGTCCCAAATTGACTGCTCGTGAAAGTCGCGTCTGAGCGCATGGACGGCTCGTGAGCGGGTACATGGCTGTAGTAACATAGCTTCTGTCCGCGGGCGCGCCCGCGTTATTGTGAGAAAGGAGCCCCTGTGGCTGTTAACGAAGAGCTGCTTAAGAAGGTTCTTGAAGAGATTCGCCCCAACCTGCAGGCCGACGGCGGCGATATGGAGTATGTGGGCGTCGACGACGAGGGCGTCGTCAAGCTGGAACTGCAGGGCTCCTGCGCCGGCTGCCCCATGAGCTCGCTGACCCTGTCCATGGGCATCGAGCGCATCCTGAAGGAGCATGTGCCCGGCGTTACCCGCGTCGAGCAGGTCAATGTTTCCGATGAGGCCGACGACCTGTACGACGAGTACGCGCCGTTCTAAGATGCGAAGGCTGCGGACGACATACTCCGCATAGACGTTACGTCCAAATATGCGGCTGCGAGCGCAAGGCCCGCGGCCGCATTTGTATGTAGGGAGTAGGAGGGTCGACATGCTCAACGACTTCTACCATATGCTTGATCCTGTCGCGATTTCGGCGGGGCCCATCACGATTTACTGGTATGGTCTGGCCTATGTGGTTGGCGCCCTGCTCACGGCGGTCATCATGTACCGCACGCAGCGTCGCTGGGGCTTTAACATCACGATTGACGACCTGACGAGTGTCGTGGTCGGCGTGGTCTTTGGCCTCATTATCGGTGCGCGCCTGTTCTACGTCGTCTTTTACGGCGATGGCTACTATTGGACCCACCCGCTCGAGATCTTTGCCACTAACGAGGGCGGCATGAGCTTCCATGGCGGCTTGGTGGGCGGCATTATCGGCGGCATCATCGTGTGCCGCATGTATAAGCTCGACGCATGGACTTTGGCAGACCTTGCCGTCATAGGCGCGCCGCTGGCCTTGTGCCTGGGCCGTTGTGCCAATTTCGTCAACGGCGAGCTGTGGGGCAAGCCGACCGACCTGCCTTGGGGTGTTGTCTTTGGCGGCACCGCGGGCGATATGCCGCGTCATCCCTCCCAGCTCTATGAGGCATTCCTAGAGGGCATCGTGCTCTTTTGCATTCTGCAGGTGCTCAGCCGCAAAAAGCCGCTGCTGCCCCAGGGCACGTTTATGGGCGTGTTCGTGATGGGGTACGGCATCGTCCGCTTTCTCGTTGAGTTCGTGCGCGTGCCCGATGCCCAGCTGGGCTATCTGCTGGGCGGCGTCATCACCATGGGCCAGTTGCTGAGTTTGCCGCTCGTGATCGCCGGTCTGGCGCTCATCATCTTCGCCCGACACCGCAATCGCCCCCAGCGCATCTACCTCGACGCCTAACCACCATAAAGGGACAGATACCTTTGTGGTGGTTCGCTGGGCAACGATGACAGAACCGTAATGTTCTCCCAGATAAAACCTGCCAAAATAAACCTGTCCCTTTTTGGCAGGTTT
>JAIJJM010000158.1 GCA_022728415.1 Collinsella sp.
ATCGAGAACGGCGTCGACTGCGGCCCGCGCGCCTACCTGCGCCCGGGCACCCACATGCTCGACGGATCCAAGGCCGGCACGCACGTGGAAATCAAAAAGTCCACGATCGGCGAGGGCTCCAAGGTGCCGCACCTGTCCTACATCGGCGACACCACCATGGGCTCCGGCGTCAACGTGGGCGCGGGCTCCATCACCTGCAACTACGACGGCGTCCACAAGCACAAGACCGTCATCGGCAAGGATGCCTTCATCGGTTCCGACACCATGATGGTCGCGCCCGCCCAGATTGGCGACGGTGCACTCGTGGCCGCCGGCTCCGTCATCACCGAGCCGGTCCCGGCCGACGCGCTCGGTCTGGGCCGCGCCCGTCAGGTAAACATTGAGGGCTGGGCCGCCGATTATCGCCGCCGTCTGCACGAGGACGACGAGGTATAACGTTTTACCAAGCATCTAAGGAGCTGTTCCCATGGGGACGGCTCCTTTTTCTATTGTGACCTGCGCGACCGGATGAGTGGTCGGTTCGTGTCCGTTGACGGTAAAGACATTATCAAGACCTGATAAACCCCACCGCGCGGTTACAATGCAACAAGGCATCTATATGGCATTCGATATAAAGGAGAAGGGTAATGCCGATTAATGATCCCGAGAAGTCGGAGAATATGCGCAAGTCCATCCGCGTGTATTCCGGTTCCTCCAACCGTCCCCTCGCTCAGAAGATCGCTGAGTACCTTGGGGTCGAGCTTTCGGGCCTTACGCTAAAGCAGTTCGCCAACGGTGAGATTTACGCCCGCTACGACGAGACCGTCCGCGGCGCCGACGTCTTCCTGATTCAGTCCGTGGCCGGCGGCAACGTCAACGACATGCTCATGGAGCTGCTCATCGCCACCGACGCCGCCAAGCGCGCATCCGCCCGCTCCATCACCGCCGTTATCACCCACTACGGCTATGCCCGCCAGGACCGCAAGGCCGGCCCGCGCGAGCCCATCACTGCCCGCCTCGTCGCCAACCTGCTCGAGCGCGCCGGTGTCAACCGCATCATCACCCTCGACCTGCACCAGGGTCAGATCCAGGGCTTCTTCGATATCCCGGTTAACCACCTGTCCGCACTGCCGCTGTTTGGCCAGTACTACAACAACATGCACTTTGACACCGACAACCTGGTTGTCGTCTCCCCCGACGTGGGTCGCGCCAAGGCCGCCAAGAAGCTGTCCGACATGCTCGGCTGCAGCCTCGCTATCGCCCACAAGGGCCGTCCACGCCACAACGCCGCCGAGGTCATGGGTATCATCGGTGATATCGAGGGCAAGACCTGCATCATCAACGACGACATGATCGACACCGCGGGCACCCTGTGCGCCAACGTCAAGGAGCTCAAGGCTATGGGCGCCGGCGACATCTACGTCTGCGCCACCCACGGCATCTTCTCCGGTCCGGCCATCGAGCGTCTGAACGACGCCCCGATCGTCGAGTGCCTCGTCACCGACGCCATTCCCGTCGAGGTCGGCGGCAAGATCAAGACTATCTCGGTCGCCGAGGAGTTCGCTCAGGCCATCTCCGCCGTTTACCACGAGGAGCCCGTCTCCACGCTCGTCGGCGGCGACTTCGCGCTGTAGTCCAGCTCGTATCGCATCATCTTTGATGTTTTTAAAGGGTCGGAAGCGAGCTTCCGACCCTTTTTCTATTCCTCGCCAACCCGCCCTGGACAGTTAGTTCAGATACGTATTTATTTTAGAACCTAATGAGCCTCTTAGGGCATCTGAAGATGGCCGACGGATACTCTAAACAGCCCGAACCCGACGCTTTCGAGCGCAGTCGTCACACTTTGCCTTTCATTCGCCCTCAAAAGCCCCTGAAAATACCCAAGCAAAACGCTGCTTTATACGTATCTGAACCAACTGTCCAACACCCATCGCTGACATTAGCAGCGGGACTCACTTTCTCGCAAGCTCTCAGTAATATCCCCGTTTTCCTAACACCCGACCGTTCATGGCGCGCAGCACCCCGCTGGGCGAAAAGAACGGCATGGCAGTCGCGTTTCGCCAGCGGCTTAGTACCTTGTAACTATGACCACCGTGATTTCACATTTCTCCGCCCTCCGCGCAATTCGCCGCGCACGACGGGCATACTCTGCCCTTCCTTGGGACTCCATCGACGGCGGACAGCAGGCGCAAGCTCTAGCCGGCTGCATTCCCAATAATGACGCGGTAGACTTTAGCGCGCTTTCGATCCTCGACGCCTGGAATGAAGACGATTCCGAACCGCTTGATCTTCTCATTTCAAACGAAGACAACAGGCGTCCCGACAAGCGAATCCGCCAGCACATTCTCTCCGCCGCGCTTCCCAAAGGTGCAATCATGCGCATCGAAGCCGACATCTACGCAACGTCTCCCGCCATGACGGCCATGCTTTGTTCCAAAAATGAGTCGGTCGCCAAAACCTTGATGCTCCTTATGGAGCTGCTTGGAACCTACTCCCTTCCGCCCGAGGCAACCTACCCCATCGCCTATGACGATACGTGGCCCAAGGCCGACGGCTTCGAAGCGATGGGCGACCTTGATTGTCAGGGCAGCCAACCGGCACCCGAAGGACAAGCCGAAACCCGTTACGAACAGGCACACTACAAATGCGAACCTGCTACAACCATCGAAGATCTCGAGGCAATCGCACGGTTCGCCAAAAGCAGCTCCTATGCCTCGTTTCGCACGGCCGTTAAACTCGCCCGAGCCGGATCAGCATCCCCAGCGGAATCCTTAATGTTTGCCGTCCTAGGCGCGCCCATGCGTTTTGGCGGTTTCGGATGTTGCAGCCTGCCCATGGGAGGCCTGCTACTCAACTATAGAATCGACTTCGATACCCTTGCGGTCAACATGTCCTCGGGTATCCCCTACGCCATCTGCGACTTATATTGCCCGGCCGCCGGAGTCGACAACGAATACAACGGAATTGGACATGAGCTTCAAAACGCTCGCATTCACGACGGAAATCGCAACAATGGCCTCAAGGCCATGGGTATCCACGTCCTGGTTATCAATCGTGACCAAATGAAGGACCTTGTTGCACTCGAAGCCTTCGCTCAGACGATGCATCGACTTGCGGGGGCTCGATTCCGCTATCGCATCAAGGGTTATCGCAAGCGTCAAGCCGCTTGGCTCAACGCCCTGCGGGCTGGAATCGGCCTCGCGCCGGTCTAAAAACCGGATTGCACACTTACTGCCGAGCAAGGGCGGGCAGTTGATTCAGATACGTATAAATGGACACATCAGATCGAGCCGTTTTGCCGTCAACTCTGTGCAATTCGCCCTGTTCGATAATAAAACAGACTTCAAAACAGCACTATACCGACCAGTTAGAGCGACCGACCAGCACTATGGCATCGAATCGAGCGCTTCGATAGCTCGTGTTTTATACGTATCTGAACAAACTGCCCACCTGGGCTTCTGGCGGCCGCCCAAACGCCACCAAACAGCCTCGATCGCCCTCCATTTGACAGCTGTAACGGGGTCGCTCACCATAGCAGACGACAAATCGACGAAAGGAAGCACATGGCAGCTGCACAGCCGCTCAAGATTCGCATGGTTGCCGGGCTTGGCAACCCGGGCGAGGAATATGCCGAGACCCGCCACAACGCCGGCTTTAAGGCAATCGACGAGCTAGCCTGTCAGGCCGGCGTCACGTACTGGAAAAACCAGGCCGGCGCCGAGATCGCGCTCATCAACATCAACGATGCCGAGGAAGAGGGCGGTAAGCGCCAGATTGTGCTGGTCAAGCCGCAGTCGTACATGAATACCTCGGGCGGTCCCATCTCCAAGCTCTGCCGCGAGTACAAGATCAAGGCCGAGGAGCTGCTCGTAATCCACGACGAGCTCGATATTCCCGCCGGCGACGTACGTGTTAAGGTGGGCGGCGGCCATGCTGGCCACAACGGCCTGCGTTCCATCATCGACAAGATGGGCAGCCGCGACTTCAGCCGTATCCGCACCGGCATCGGCAACCCTCCCGGCAAGATGGCCGTCGCCGACTACGTGCTTAAACAGCTGCGCGCCCGCGAGGCCGAGGATTTCCATGACACCTGCGTCCGCGCGGCCGACGCCGCGGGTCTCGCCATCGTGCACGGCGTGGTCTATGCCCGCGACCACGTCAACGGCGCCGCCTCCTCCAACGGCAAGCACTAAAACCTACCATTTAGGGACAGGTTTATTTTGGCAGGTTTTATGTGCGGAAACGCCGCAGCGGCCGCATCGCAATAAACCCCGCACTGCCATACACACATAGCGCCCCAAAGGGGGCCGGTCTCATCACAACCCGAGGCCGGCCCCCTTTGCCGTTTTGCCTGATAAAACCTGCCAAAATAAACCTGTCCCTTTTTGGTAGGTCACTTTTCCCAACGGTCGAAGATACACGTAAACAGCATGTCCATGAGGGTATAATTTGCACCGTATGTCTGCACAACGCCTGTGCGCGTACGGTTTTATTCGGGCTGCCGTCCATTTCCGTGGAGGCACGGTTCGGCGGCCCTAACAAGAGAGGGGTTCTATGTATAAGATCCTGGAGAAGACGCAGTTCTCGGAGAAGGTGTTCAAGTTCCGCATCGAGGCGCCTGCAATCGCCAAACATGCGCACGCTGGACAGTTCCTCATGGTTCGCGCCAACGAGACAGGCGAGCGTGTCCCGTTTACCCTGGCCGGCTGGAACGGTGACGAGGGCTGGGTCGAGTTCATCTTCATGGTAATCGGCAAGACCACCGAGATGCTTTCCACCTACGAGGCCGGCGAGTCGTTGCGTGACGTCGTGGGCCCGCTGGGCGCTCCCACCGAGATGGCCGAGGGCCCCTGCGCCGTCATTGGCGGCGGCGTCGGCCTGGCAATTGCCTTCCCGGTCGCCAAGCACCTGGTCGAGACCGGTCATGAGGTCCACGCCATCATGGGCGCCCGCACCAAGGACCTCCTGCTCATGGAGGACCAGTTCCGCGAGCTCCTCGACGAGGACCACATCCATATCACCACCGACGACGGCTCCTACGGCGAGCAGGGCGTTGTCACCGCTCCGCTGGAGCGCCTGCTGCAGGACAAGGCCGTGAGCCAGGTCTTCTGCGTCGGCCCCGTTCCGATGATGAAGTTCTCGACCCTCACCGCCCAGAAGTACGACACCCCCATCACCGCGTCACTCAATCCCATCATGGTTGACGGCACCGGCATGTGCGGCTGCTGCCGTGTCGAGGTGGGCGGCGTGACCAAGTTCGCTTGCGTCGACGGCCCCGACTTCGATGCCACCCTGGTCGACTGGGATGACCTTCGTGCCCGCCAGGCCGCTTACCGTTCCGAAGAGGGCGAGTCCCTCAAGGCCTATGAGGAAAAGAGCTGCGCATGCCACTAGTTAACGGTCGTTTCGTTGCCGATATGAAGTCGCCCCGCACCCCCGATAACGAGGAGCCGGCTGCCGAGCGCGCCTGCGACTTCCGCCCCGTCGACAAGGGCTTCACCGAGGAGATGGCGCTGGCCGAGGCCGAGCGCTGCCTCAACTGCAAGAAGCCGTTCTGTGTTGAGGGCTGCCCCGTCAACATCAACATCCCCCACTTTATCGAGCAGATCCGCGCGAAGGACTTCGGCGGCGCTCTCGATACCATCCGCGAGGACTCCATGC
>JAIJJM010000159.1 GCA_022728415.1 Collinsella sp.
CATCACCTGGTTCGCCAAGCCCGGCCAGAAGATCGCGCTCGTCGGCGCCACCGGTGCCGGCAAGACCACCGTGACCAACCTCATCAACCGGTTCTACGACATCCAGCACGGCCAGATTCTGTATGATGGCATCTCCGTGGCCGGCATAAAGAAGCCTGACCTGCGCAGGTCTTTGGGCATCGTGCTGCAGGACGTGAACCTGTTCACCGGCACCGTGATGGACAACATCCGTTACGGCCGCCTGAACGCCACCGATGAGGAATGCATCGAGGCCGCGCGTCTGGTCAATGCGGACAGCTTCATCCGCATGCTGCCCAAGGGCTACGACACAGTGCTCGAAGGCGACGGTTCCGGCCTGTCCCAAGGCCAGCGCCAGCTGATTTCCATTGCCCGTGCGGCGGTGGCCGATCCGCCCGCGCTGATCCTTGACGAGGCCACGTCCTCGATTGATACGCGCACTGAAGAGGTTGTGCAAGCTGGTATGGATAACCTGATGAAGGGCCGTACGGTCTTCGTCATCGCCCACCGCCTGTCCACCGTGCGCAACTCCGATGTGATCATGGTGCTCGACCATGGCAACATCATCGAGCGTGGCTCGCATGACGAGCTGATCGCGCAGAAGGGCGAGTACTACCAGCTGTACACCGGCGCGGTGGAACTGGAGTAGCCGGTACGCCAGCAAAAACCGCACCTCGATCATCGGGTTGAAGCAATTCTCATCCAGTGGTTGAGGTGCGGTTTTCTATGTTGAGAGCCGTGTGTTGGCGCAGGATTACGAATATTGGCGGTGAAAAGAGTACATTTGAATTGTTGCTTTGACGATATATCGGCCGCAAGGAGGGGACTATGGCGTTCGTGACGTTGAAGGATGTCGCTCAACGTGCCGGTGTGTCGGCTGCTGCTGTTTCCCAGATACTTCACAATAAAGGCCGGTTTTCTATCGATACGCGACGGTTGGTGCTGAAAACTGTTGAGGAAATGGGGTATGTGCCCGATCAACGTGCTCGTTCCATGCGCTCGTCGGATACTAAGACTGTTGGCCTGCTGGTTCCTGATTTGCGCAATCCGTATTTCGCCGATTTAGTCTCGTCAATGGAAGATGAGCTTTACGAGCATGGATTTTCCACATTGATCGGTACTTCGGCAGAGACCGTGGAAAGACAAGATGCATTCATTGAAAATTTGCTAGGACAGCGTATTGATGGCGCAATTGTGGTGCCTCAAGGAGCTGCTTCCCAGGGGATTAAGTCGTTGATCGCTCGAGATTTGCCTCTGGTATTTGTGGACCGACGTGTGCAGGGGGTTGAGTCGGTTCCTTTCGTGGTGTCGAATCCATACACCGGTATACTGGCGGCAGTGGAGGAATTGATTTCCTGCGGTCATCGACATATTGGGTATATGGCACATTCTTCGTTGGAGTCATACAGCATCAATGAACGAGAGACCGCATTCCGAACGATTGCTCACGAGTTGCTTCGCGAAGGGGAAGGCGTTGTAGCGGACTGTGATT
Source organism: Collinsella sp. (assembly GCA_022728415.1). The sequence continues at coordinate 1,511 of JAIJJM010000159.1, forward strand.
CGACTTATGAATCACGTTGTGAAGCAGTGGACTATTTGCTCAAGCGTGGTGTAACTGCTGTTATCTGTGCATATTCACCTGATGCCATTACTATTATCGGAGCGTTGCATGATTATGGCATTGAAATCGGTAAGCAGATATCGTTGATATCGTTTGATGACATTGCTCCTTTTCGTCTGATGACCCCGAATATCTCGGTTATTTCTCAGCGGGCGGAGCAAATGGGACGCAAGGGCGTCGAATTGCTGTTGGAAGCAATACAATACGGTGTACGTCATGGGGGAAGTACGGTTCGGGTACCTACGGTATATCTGTCACGCGATTCCGTTTCTACGGTGAATACTTCTTTCCAGAAAATATCTTGACTCAATGCAGCATCTTTTTCTCACGTGATGATGTTCTCGGGAATCTAACAATGGCGTTATGAGGCGATTGTTAACGTTCCCGACACGCTGATTGACCTATCTGATTAAACGTTATATCATGTGTTCTGCAAATGATTAAACGTTAAATCATTTCAGTGATGAAGTGTTCGACGTTGATTGTGACACAAAGTGTTGTGGTTTGTGCTGGCAACGATGTCGGTTCAATGATGAAAGTGAGAGGCGTATGACGCGGTTATCTATGGTGGGAGTGTCGAAAATATTCGGCAACTCTACTGTGGTCGATAACGTGTCGGTCACCGTGGAACCCGGAAAGGTTCATGTTCTCCTTGGGGAAAATGGTGCAGGCAAGTCGACCGTCATCAAAATGATGAGTGGTATCTATCAGCCGGATAAGGGGCATATCGAGGTCGATGGCCAAACGGTGCGTATTCCTAACGTGGAAGCCGCACGCAAGCTTGGTGTTGCGGTAATTCATCAAGAGCTCAATATGGTGCCTGAGCTGTCAATCATGGAGAACCTGTTCTTAGGCGCATTACCTACTACGGCGGGTTTTGTTAATAAGAGTGCCATGAAGGCCAAGGCGCGTGAAGCGCTGAAACTGATTGGTCTTAATGAAGATGTCTCTACGCCGATGGGTGAGCTTGGTGTGGCTCGTCAGCAAATGGTGGAAATCGCTAAGGCCCTTATGCAAGATGCGTCGATTCTCATTCTTGATGAGCCTACAGCAGCTCTGACGCGTAAGGAATGCGAACAGCTGTTTGCCATCATGGAGGAGCTTAAGTCTAAGGGCGTAGGCATGGTGTTCATCTCTCATCATCTTGATGAGATTGCGCGTGTTGGTGATGTGGTTACTGTGCTACGCGACGGCAAATACATTGACACAATTGACGCAAAGGCTCCCGAATCGGAATTGGTGAGACTTATGGTCGGTCGATCCATTGAAAACCAATATCCGAGAGTTGCCCAGCAGCCAGGTAAGACGCTCTTGGAGGTCAAGGATTTAATTCGTGCTGGAGCCATCGACCATGTCTCCTTTGATGTGCACGCTGGTGAAGTCGTTGGCCTTGCTGGACTAGTCGGTGCTGGTCGTACTGAAGTGCTGCGAGCTATTTTTGGTGCCGATTCATACGATTCGGGTTCCGTGGTCGTGGATGGCATTCAACTGCCAAAGTCTTCCATTGACAAGACTATTGCCTCCGGAGTGGGACTGGTGCCGGAAGACCGCCGCACGCAAGGTCTGATTCTTGAAGCATCGGTTGCTGACAATCTGGGTCTTGCCACCATGGGGCCGACTTCCAAGTTCGGATTTGCAGATCTTAAGGGACAAGGCGAACGTGAGAACGACACCGCCAGGAAACTGCGTATACGCATGGCGAATATTGATCAAACTGCAGGCTCTTTGTCCGGCGGCAACCAGCAGAAAATTGTGTTCGGCAAATGGTCTATGGCGAACGTGAAAGTGCTATTGCTCGACGAGCCGACCAGAGGCGTTGATGTCGGTGCGCGAGTTGAAATTTACGAGCTGATCAACGAGATTACCGCCAATGGTGGCGCGGTACTGATGGCATCTTCTGATTTGCCGGAAGTTCTTGGCATGTCCGATCGTGTGCTCGTGATGAGTAACGGCAAGCTGAGCGGCGAAATGCCGGCTAGCGAGGCCACACAAGAGAAAGTCATGTTGCTGGCCATTTCCCATATGGACGAAGACTCCGGCGAAAACACTACTAGAAACGTTGAGAAATGAAGGAGAACACTATCATGACCGCCAAAGAACAAAAACTCGGTTACGATTCCGGCAATGTCAGTGCACTTGACAAAGTGAAGCGATTTGCTTCCCGTAATGGTGCATTAATAGGCTTGATTATTCTATGCATCATATTGTCGATTGCGACTCCAGCCTTCCTGACTGGGCCGAATATGCTGAATGTCGGTATTCAGGCAGCGACCGTTGCTATCTTGGCATTCGGCCAGACTTTTGTCATTGTTGAGGCCGGTATCGATTTGTCCGTCGGTTCGGTTGCCGCCGTTTCCAGCATGTTGGTTGCCTATACTGGCGCTTCCATGGGATTGCCTCCGATTCTTACCATTTGCGTGGGCCTTGTAACTGGTGCAGTGTTCGGTGCACTCTCTGGTGTCGCAAATGCCTTCCTGAAACTGCCTTCCTTCATCGCAACATTGGCGATGATGTCTGTTGCTCGAGGCCTGACTCTGGTTATCTCTGATGGACGACCGGTTTCTACTTCTGGCATGGTCAATTTCTTCGGCAGCACGGTACTCGGCATTCCGATTCCAATTGTCATGATGATCATTATGGGAGTTATTGCCTCCGTGATTCTTAACTTCACTAGCATTGGTCGATCCATGTACGCGGTTGGCGGCAATATGGAAGCCTCTCGCCTTTCCGGCATCTCCGTGCACAAGACCCAGATTATGGTGTTCGTGCTTTCCGGTATTTTCGCGGCTGTCGCGGGCCTGGTTATTGCGGGTCGTCTGCATTCCGCTCAGCCTCAGGCTGCCTCCGGATATGAAATGGACGCCATTGCCTCTGTTGTCATTGGGGGAGCGTCCCTATCGGGCGGCAAGGGCAAGATCTCTGGTACCTTTATCGGCGCAATTCTGCTCGCTGTAATTCGTAATGGCCTCAATATTCTCAATGTTTCCTCCTTCTGGCAGCAGGTAGTCATCGGCTTGGTCATCGCTTTCGCAGTGAGCTTCGATACTCTGCGTCGCAAGGTGGACGCCCACTGATCACGTCGAAAGGCGTTTCAACTTAACAAGCCAAATCTTCAATCCCATTCATCCAATCACTACAAGAGAAAGAAACAATGATGTTGAATTCCACTATGAAGAAGACCTTCCGTGCGGCACTCGCGATTGTATGCGCAGGAACCTTAATGGCAGGTACAGCCGCTTGCGGCTCGACGTCCTCCAGCGGCGGCGATAAGGTCGCGCTTCTGGTCTCCACGCTCAACAACCCGTTCTTTGTCGATTTGCGTGATGGCGCTCAGGCCGCTGCCAAAGATCTTGGTGTCGATTTGATGGTGTCCGACGCTCAGAATGACTCCTCCACTCAGCAGAATCAAGCGCAGAATGCCCAATCGCAAGGAGCCAAGGCCGTGATTATCAATCCTGTGGATTCTGATGCCGCTTCTCCTGCCGTGGCCCCGTTGCTGTCTTCCAAGCTGCCGGTCATCTCTGTGGACCGTTCCGTCACCGGTGAAGATGTAACCTCGCACATCGCCTCCGATAATGTGGCTGGTGGTGCTCAGGCTGCTGATGAGCTGGCCAAAGCAGTTGGAGAAAAAGGCAAGGTCATCATTCTCCAGGGCACTCCGGGTGCCGCCTCTACTCGCGATCGTGGCGACGGCTTCAAAAAGGAGATCAAGAAGTACTCCGGTATTGAAGTCGTGGCCGAACAGACCGCGAACTTCGATCGTGCCGAGGCGCTGGATGTGACTACTAACCTGATGCAGTCCCATCCTGATGTCGTTGGCATCTATGCCGAAAACGACGAAATGGCATTAGGCGCTATCCAGTCACTTGGTTCCAAGGCCGGTGCGGATGTGAAGATCTTCGGTTTTGACGGTACTGAAGGCGGTCTTAAGGCTGTGTCGAATGGCACCATGGTAGGCACTATCGCACAGCAGCCTAAGGAGCTTGGTAAGAAAGCTGTCGAGGCTGCGGTTAAGGCCATCAAGGGCGAGAGCGTCGAAAAGACCGAGTCCATTGAAGT
>JAIJJM010000160.1 GCA_022728415.1 Collinsella sp.
TACAACCCTGCCGCCGACCCCAGCCGCGTGTACTACGGCACCGACACCCGCGTGTTCTCGCTGCTGCTGGGTGCCTGGATGGCCTTTATCCCCGATCGCGACCTGGCGCCGGTGCGTCTCGCCCATCGCCTAGGACTCGACCGCCTAGTTCGTGCTGCCAAGCGCGGTAAGCTCGACAAGAACGCCAAGAGCGGGCATGACGAGAAGACCGATTCCGCAGCCGAGGCCGCCCCGGCACAGCCAAACGCCCTCGTGCGCTTTTGGTCCTCGCCCGCATCCATCGATGTGTTGGGCGTCGTAGGCCTGGTTGGCCTTGCCGCCATGGTCGCGCTCACCAACGGCTACACCGCGTTCCAGTATCGCGGCGGCACGCTATTATGCTCCATCCTCACGCTCATGGTCATCGCGGCCTGCGTGCAGCCCCAGGGAATGGTCGCGCGCGCTCTTGCCGCCGAGCCGCTCGTGTGGGTTGGCAAGCGCTCGTACAGCATCTACCTGTGGCACTATCCGCTGCTGTTGCTTATGAACCCGGTCGCCAACATCAACGATACGCCCTGGTGGCAGTACATTTTGCAGGTGCTGCTAGTGGTCGCCGTAGCAGAGTGCTGCTATCGCTTTATCGAGACGCCGTTTAGAAAGGGCGCCTTTGGGCGCACCGTATCCGAGTTCCGCGATGGCACAACCACGCCCGCCAATTGGGCACGCGCGCATATTCCCGTGTGCGCCACTTGCGGCATCGTGCTTGTTATCGCACTGGGCGGTCTGATCTTTGTGCCGGAGACCTCAGCACTGAGCGGTGAGGGCGCCGAAGTCCTCAACAAGGAAGCCAAGAACACCGCGCCCACCGACCAGCAGGCGGCCGACGGCACCGACAAGGACAACGACGGCTTCCCCGATGGCTCCTACGACCTGTTGATGATCGGTGACTCCGTGTCGTTGCGCGCCGTTGATTCCTTCGACGGCGTGTTCCCGCACAGCCATATCGACGCCGAAAAGGGCCGCCAGTTCGATGCGGGCCGTGCGACATTTGAGGGCTATCTCCAACAGAACCTTGCCGGCAAGATCGTGGTCTTTGCGCTGGGCACCAACGGCTTGGTAACCGACGACCAGATCGACGCCATCATGGCCGATGCAGGAGATAAGCGTATTGTGGTGTTTGTGAACACGCGCAGCCCGCAGCCGTGGGTTAGCTCTACCAATCAGGCCATCGCCAACGCCGCCACGCGCTACAAGAACGTGCGCGTTATCGACTGGTACGGATACAGCGCCAACCGCAACGACCTGTTCGACGGCGACGGCACGCACCTGTCGGCCACCGGCGTAACCGAGTACCTCAACCTCATCCACGATGCGGTCAAGAAAGACCTGCCCGTGCACCCCGAGGACCACGTCAACGATCCGCAGCCGGCAGCTGTCAAGTCCGCCGCCGACGCACTCGTCAATGCCCTCGCCTACAAGCCACACAAGCTGGGCACCGACAAGTAACGCGCAGCCAAATCTGCTTACACCCGCAGGGGGGGGGCGTCGGCTGTGGCCGATGCCCCCCCCTGCGGCAGTTAGGGACGCTCCTTTTGTACCGGCGCACCTGGAAGCACTCCTGGCGCAGCCAATGAAGACCTCTACGGATGAATTCCAAGCCGCTCCGCCGCCCCAGACATCGTTTCCGCGCCTCGCGCCTGCTCCAACCAATCAAAACACGCCCCTTTCGCCGCAACCTCAAAGGTCTGTGGGCAAAAAAGGCAAATATGAGTACTGTTACCATTTTAGTAGCAGCCAAAACAACTAAAATGACGCCCGAGCGAACCGTATAACCCCCTAAAGCAGCCAACCTGACTGGTTTAAGGCGTATTGGATTCAGTTTTAATGAACATATTATCTTATATGTTCATTATCTTCTTGGGTGTAAATGCTATTCACTTAGCAACAGTACTCATATTTGGCATTTTTTGTCCACTGCCATATAACTAACACCCTATAGCAGGCAAAAATAGGCCGCAGTCCATCGCTGCGGCCTGTTCGGAAGCAAAAGCGGGCGTTAAGCGCCGTAGCCCATCGCTTGCAGCATAAACATGACGACCGTCAGCACCGTAATCACGCCGATAGTCGCCCACGTGAGCACGTTCCATACGCGGCCGTTGCGGTTGGCGCCCATAATGTGGCGATCCGCCGCGATAACCACCTGGAATACCAAGACCACGGGCAGTAGCACGCCGTTGATGACCTGCGAGGTCATCATAATCTGGAACAGATCGACGCCGGGCATAAGCACCAACACGGCAGAGATACCGATGATGGCCGTAATGATGCCGCGGTAAACCGGGGCCTCGTCCCAGCTGCGATCGGCGCCGCGCTCCCAACCAAAAGCCTCGCAGATGGCACTCGACGTAACGCCCGGCAGCACGCAGGCAGCCAAAAAACTCGCTGCGACCAGGCCCGAGGCAAACAGTACCGTGGACCACTGGCCCGCGATGGGCTCCAGCGCACGGGCGGCATCGGCGGCATCGCTAATCTGAATACCCGCCGGGAACAGCACCGTACCGGTCGTGATGATAATGAAGCCCGCAATAATATCAGCAGCGATCGAGCCGCTCACGGTATCAATGCGCTGCAGCACGATGTCGTCCTCGCCCGCATTCTTATCGACCACGTTGTTCTGAGCCAAGAAGATCATCCACGGCGCGATGGTGGTACCGATCGTGGCGACCACGAGCGACACGTAGCTGGGATCGTTCTGAATATTGGGGACGACCAAGTCGACCGCGACCTCGCCCCAGTTGGGGCCGGCCATAAACGCGGCGACGATATAGGTCACGAACACGCAGCTTACCAGCAGCAAAATCTTCTCGATGCGCTGGAAACTGCCCGACATGGTAAGCATCCACACCAGCAGCGCCACGAGCGGCACCGAGATGCTCGCCGGAACGCCAAACAGAGCAAGGCCGCTCGCGATACCCGCGAACTCCGAGATGGTCACCGCCGTGTTGGCGATCAACAGCGCCGCCATGGCCAGCACGCTCTTGCGCACGCCAAAGCGCTCGCGAATGAGCGACGCCAAGCCCTTACCCGTGACGCATCCGCAGCGCGCCGCGGTCTCCTGCGTCACGATAAGCAGCACAGTCATGACGGGAAGCATCCAGAGCATCTTATAGCCATAGCTGGCGCCCGCGCTGGAATACGTGGCGATACCGCCGGCGTCGTTACCCGAAAGCGCCGCCAGCAGACCGGGGCCCATAGCGCCAAAGATGGCGGCGATGGTCAGCTTTTGTTTGGTGCTCGGCTTTTGGTTCGTGTTTTGCACGCGACCACCTATCCCATGACCGATATGGTGAGTAGCACCGCAGAGATGCAGTACGCCACACACGAGATCATGACGGCGATGACGTTCATGGCGGTACCCGACGTGTTAAGGTCGTGCTCATCGCGCCAGAACAGCACCATCAGGTAAATCACGGCGCTCATGTTGCCCACCAGGCAGATGATGGCGGCAATGTTAAAGCAGCCGGTAAAGAGCTGCTCCTCAAACATAGGGCCATCGGGGAACGCGGTGGTGCGCACCAGCTGCGCGCACAGGTAGGTCACGAGCGAAAGAATCAGGCCCATACCCGTGCTCTGGAAGAAGAATCCCAGGTACGGTTTGGGCTCGTCGTCGTGACCGTCGTACTCGAGGAAGTAGTTCTTGACGAACGACACCATGCGCGAGGCAGCCAGCAGCACGAGCGGCATGGCGCACATGGGGAACACTGCCAGATGCGCGGAGCCCAGCGTCGTCCCCAGCACCGTCGCCATAATGCACGAGGCGATGCCCCACACGACAACCCAGTACTGACGATGCACGAACCAGCTGAGCACGTTCGTCGAGTCATCCGATGCGCTATCGCCCGAGCCGACACCGGCGATCTGCAGGTCCTCCTGATGCTCCTCGGCGATAACGTCCATGGCGTCGTCGAAGGTTACGATACCCAGGATATGACGGTTCTCGTCGCAGACAGGGATGGCAACCAGGTCGTACTTGGTCATCTCGTCCGTCACGTCTTCCTGGTCCTCGTCGGGCGACACGTAAACCAGATCGCGATAGGCGAGCTGGCCCAGCGTGGCGTCGCGGTCGGCCACGATCAGCGTGCGCAGCGAAAGCACGCCCGTCAGCATGCCGCTCGGATCCTCGGTATAAACGTAGTAGACACTCTCAAAGTCCTCGTCAAGTTTGCGAATCGCCTCGATGGCATCGCCGACCGTCGCCGAGGCGGGCAGCGAGACAAACTCCGAGGTCATGATGCGGCCGGCGGTGTTATCCTCGTAGCCCAGCAGATTACGAATCGCCTTCTCCTCCTTGACGCCCATCAGGCGCAGGAGCTTCTCGGCCTTCTCATAATCGAGCTCGTCGATCAGGTCGGCAGCGTCGTCCGGGTCCATCATGGCCAGCATCGACGATGCATCCGTGTCGGACAGGCCCTCGAGCATCTCGGTCATGAGCTCATCGTCATCGAACTCCGAAATGGCCTCGGCGGCTTGGGCGGTATCGAGCTGCGCGAACACCTGCGCGCGCAGGCGCGGGTCGAGCTGCTCGATGATGTCGGCGATGTCGGCAGGATGCAGCTCGCCAAGCGTCTTGTGCGACACCGAGAGCTGGATGTTCTTAGTTGAGCGATCGAGCAGGTCCATGTAAGACCAGGCGATAATGTCCTCGCCAAGCGGCTTGCCCAGGTGCTTCATAAAGCTCTCAACGACGTGCTCGAGCGCGGGGCTGATTGCACGCAGCAGACCGCGGGCACCGACCTCGGCACCCAGCAGGCGCAGCTGATTTTCGCCCGACATGGAGAACTTGATGTCGTTGACGCGCACGACCTTCATGCCCTGTGTATCGACGATCTGCTTATTGAGAACATCGCGCGCCAGCAACAGCTCGGTCGGCTGCAGATATGAAAAGCGAATGTTGGTGGCAGACGTATTGAGGTACACACCCGTCTCGTCGATACGGTCGACCCATTTGCGCCAGCTGATCATAAACGGCGTCTTGCCGGGACCACGGAACGCGAGCGACGTCACGTGCGGAAAAACTTCGCCGGTTGCAATGCCAAAATCGTTAACCACGCCGAGCTTTTCGCCGTCGACATCCAAGACCGGCAGTTTGAGCATCTCACTCAGATAATTCAATGGTGCTCCCAATCATTATTCCTACGGACCGCGCGACCATGCCGGCACGCCATCCGTGGACTTTTAGATATGTATACGCATGCGCAGGCGGCACACCGCTCGGCGCTCACACCCCATGCACACGCAGAAAGCACCTGCATGGGGTCATCGACTGTATGGTCGAGGTTTGGATTTCACCTGCAACCTTTCTCTTGACCCTCATTAACCGCAGTAACTATATCATCAGCATCGCGCTGCGGTACCGAATTTATGCGCTGCACACTGCAGGCATACCAAACGCTGACGTATCCGTGACATAGTCATTGGGGACGTTCTTAAACGACTAGTCGTCGGGGACACTCTTTGCGAGCGGCAGAAAAGGACCGTTCCAAACTGCCGGCAAAAAAGGAACGTCCCCAAGTGCCGGCCGTTGGGGACAGTCCCCAAGTGCCGGCCGTTGGGGACAGTCCCCAAGTG
>JAIJJM010000161.1 GCA_022728415.1 Collinsella sp.
GCGGCAGAGCCGCAGACTGGAAGACGGGAAGTTTCGGCCCTTACGGATGCCCGGAAAACCTTAGCGTACGATTTTTTCCGAATTCTGCGGGCTCCCCAATCTCATCTGCGCAAGGCAGAACGTGAAGACGGCCGCCCTGGACCTCGCCCGCGAGCGCCAGGCGCACGAGGCCGGCGCGCGGACCCGCGCCACGGCCCACGAGCGGACGCCGCAGCAGGAGCGCCAGAAGGCCGCCAGAGAGGCCGAGCGCGGCCGTGAGGCTTGGACGCTAGGGCAGGGCATGAAAAAGCCCGTAGCGGGCTGCTACGGGCGTCTGACGCGGTGGAAAGGGGGAGGGGATGTTGTCTACATGGCTCTGCTGTAGTGAGTGGGTTGCGCTCCGGCAGCGGTCCTGATCAATCGTCACCCTTTCTCGGTCCTTCAACGTTCCTGACAACGAGCCTCCTTTTCGCCAATCCATCGACAATCACCGCGAGTCCCTGCTCGAACGCTGCGTCCGGACCGGCTTCGTCGAAGGCGTCTATCGCGGCCCGCAACAGCGGCGAGAGCGGAGCCTGTTCAACGGTGCCGCCGCGCTCGCCGGCATCGCTGTCGCCGGCCTGCTCCTCAAGCACGGCCCCAACAGTGAAGTAGCTGATTGTCATCAGCGCATTGACGGCGTCCCCGGCCGAAAAACCCGCCTCGCAGAGGAAGCGAAGCTGCGCGTCGGCCGTTTCCATCTGCGGTGCGCCCGGTCGCGTGCCGGCATGGATGCGCGCGCCATCGCGGTAGGCGAGCAGCGCCTGCCTGAAGCTGCGGGCATTCCCGATCAGAAATGAGCGCCAGTCGTCGTCGGCTCTCGGCACCGAATGCGTATGATTCTCCGCCAGCATGGCTTCGGCCAGTGCGTCGAGCAGCGCCCGCTTGTTCCTGAAGTGCCAGTAAAGCGCCGGCTGCTGAACCCCCAACCGTTCCGCCAGTTTGCGTGTCGTCAGACCGTCTACGCCGACCTCGTTCAACAGGTCCAGGGCGGCACGGATCACTGTATTCGGCTGCAACTTTGTCATGCTTGACACTTTATCACTGATAAACATAATATGTCCACCAACTTATCAGTGATAAAGAATCCGCGCGTTCAATCGGACCAGCGGAGGCTGGTCCGGAGGCCAGACGTGAAACCCAACAGACCCCTGATCGTAATTCTGAGCACTGTCGCGCTCGACGCTGTCGGCATCGGCCTGATTATGCCGGTGCTGCCGGGCCTCCTGCGCGATCTGGTTCACTCGAACGACGTCACCGCCCACTATGGCATTCTGCTGGCGCTGTATGCGTTGATGCAATTTGCCTGCGCACCTGTGCTGGGCGCGCTGTCGGATCGTTTCGGGCGGCGGCCGGTCTTGCTCGTCTCGCTGGCCGGCGCTGCTGTCGACTACGCCATCATGGCGACGGCGCCTTTCCTTTGGGTTCTCTATATCGGGCGGATCGTGGCCGGCATCACCGGGGCGACTGGGGCGGTAGCCGGCGCTTATATTGCCGATATCACTGATGGCGATGAGCGCGCGCGGCACTTCGGCTTCATGAGCGCCTGTTTCGGGTTCGGGATGGTCGCGGGACCTGTGCTCGGTGGGCTGATGGGCGGTTTCTCCCCCCACGCTCCGTTCTTCGCCGCGGCAGCCTTGAACGGCCTCAATTTCCTGACGGGCTGTTTCCTTTTGCCGGAGTCGCACAAAGGCGAACGCCGGCCGTTACGCCGGGAGGCTCTCAACCCGCTCGCTTCGTTCCGGTGGGCCCGGGGCATGACCGTCGTCGCCGCCCTGATGGCGGTCTTCTTCATCATGCAACTTGTCGGACAGGTGCCGGCCGCGCTTTGGGTCATTTTCGGCGAGGATCGCTTTCACTGGGACGCGACCACGATCGGCATTTCGCTTGCCGCATTTGGCATTCTGCATTCACTCGCCCAGGCAATGATCACCGGCCCTGTAGCCGCCCGGCTCGGCGAAAGGCGGGCACTCATGCTCGGAATGATTGCCGACGGCACAGGCTACATCCTGCTTGCCTTCGCGACACGGGGATGGATGGCGTTCCCGATCATGGTCCTGCTTGCTTCGGGTGGCATCGGAATGCCGGCGCTGCAAGCAATGTTGTCCAGGCAGGTGGATGAGGAACGTCAGGGGCAGCTGCAAGGCTCACTGGCGGCGCTCACCAGCCTGACCTCGATCGTCGGACCCCTCCTCTTCACGGCGATCTATGCGGCTTCTATAACAACGTGGAACGGGTGGGCATGGATTGCAGGCGCTGCCCTCTACTTGCTCTGCCTGCCGGCGCTGCGTCGCGGGCTTTGGAGCGGCGCAGGGCAACGAGCCGATCGCTGATCGTGGAAACGATAGGCCTATGCCATGCGGGTCAAGGCGACTTCCGGCAAGCTATACGCGCCCTAGGAGTGCGGTTGGAACGTTGGCCCAGCCAGATACTCCCGATCACGAGCAGGACGCCGATGATTTGAAGCGCACTCAGCGTCTGATCCAAGAACAACCATCCTAGCAACACGGCGGTCCCCGGGCTGAGAAAGCCCAGTAAGGAAACAACTGTAGGTTCGAGTCGCGAGATCCCCCGGAACCAAAGGAAGTAGGTTAAACCCGCTCCGATCAGGCCGAGCCACGCCAGGCCGAGAACATTGGTTCCTGTAGGCATCGGGATTGGCGGATCAAACACTAAAGCTACTGGAACGAGCAGAAGTCCTCCGGCCGCCAGTTGCCAGGCGGTCAAGGTGAGCAGAGGCACGGGAGGTTGCCACTTGCGGGTCAGCACGGTTCCGAACGCCATGGAAACCGCCCCCGCCAGGCCCGCTGCGACGCCGACAGGATCTAGCGCTGCGTTTGGTGTCAACACCAACAGCGCCACGCCCGCAGTTCCGCAAATAGCCCCCAGGACCGCCATCAATCGTATCGGGCTACCTAGCAGAGCGGCAGAGATGAACACGACCATCAGCGGCTGCACAGCGCCTACCGTCGCCGCGCCCCCGCCCGGCAGGCGGTAGACCGAAATAAACAACAAGCTCCAGAATAGCGAAATATTAAGTGCGCCGAGGATGAAGATGCGCATCCACCAGATTCCCGTTGGAATCTGTCGGACGATCATCACGAGCAATAAACCCGACGGCAACGCCCGCAGCATCGCGACCGTCATCGGTGAGAAGTTCGGCAGGTATTGGGTGGTGACAATGTAGGTGCTGCCCCAAATGGCAGGTGCTATCGCTGTGAACAATAAATCGGGCGTGCGTAATGACATGCGATTACAAGACCTCCGCTACGGCGATGGGTTTTTGAGAGTTGCAGGCGCCGCGATGACCGCACCCTGACTTGGACTGGCCCTGCCTCGCACCAATCCACCTGCGGCTATGGCCGCGATCATGCGAGGCCCGAAAATTACACGACCTGTACACGTCCGCCGAACCCGGAACGCAACAGAGCTTCGTGGGCATCCCGATCCGGGTCGTAGCAGCAGTCCTGGACCAAACGCACGTCGTAGTCCGCATCACTAGCCCAGGCGACGCTTGAAAGAACAACGCCGGTGGTGCTTATCCCGGCCATGACAAGCGTGCTTACGCCGCGCGTCCGAAGGTCGGCGTCGAGCGCCGTGCCATAAAAGACGCTGGCTCGCGGACATGCATAGAAAAGGTCGCCCCGTTCGATCGCAAGCCCTTCGACGGGCAGACCGGTGCGAAATCGTCCGCTCGGGAGATACGGTGAGATTTGGCGATTCGTCGCCGGCGGCGCATGTTCATACTCTTCGCCGAGCGAAAAGTTGGGGAACAGCACGGGCCGGCCGCGCAAGGCGTGCTGGCAGCCGTGCAGACCCTGCGTGAGATGAACGCCGACAACCTGCGCAAGGTGCCGGCCGATGCACCCACGGCCTTCATCAAGCCGCGCTGGAAGCCGCTGGTGATCACCCCGGAAGGCCTCGACCGGAAATTCTACGAAATCTGCGCCCTGTCCGAGCTGAAGAACGCCCTGCGCTCCGGCGACATCTGGGTCAAGGGCTCGCGGCAGTTCCGCGACTTCGACGACTACCTGCTGCCGGCCGAGAAGTTCGCCGCACTCAAGCGCGAGCAGGCCCTGCCCCTGGCGATCAACCCGAACAGCGACCAGTACCTGGAAGAGCGTTTGCAGCTGCTGGACGAGCAGTTGGCCACCGTCACCCGCCTGGCCAAGGACAACGAGCTGCCCGATGCCATCCTCACCGAGTCAGGGCTGAAAATCACCCCGCTGGATGCGGCGGTGCCGGATCGGGCGCAGGCGCTGATCGACCAAACCAGCCAGTTACTGCCGCGCATCAAGATCACCGAACTGCTGATGGACGTGGACGACTGGACGGGCTTCAGCCGCCACTTCACCCACTTGAAGGACGGGGCCGAGGCCAAAGACAGGACGTTGCTGCTGTCCGCAATCCTCGGTGATGCGATCAACCTCGGGCTGACCAAGATGGCCGAGTCGAGCCCCGGCCTGACCTACGCCAAGCTGTCCTGGCTGCAAGCCTGGCACATCCGCGACGAAACCTATTCGGCGGCCTTGGCCGAGCTGGTCAACCACCAGTATCGCCACGCCTTTGCCGCCCACTGGGGCGACGGCACGACCTCATCCTCCGATGGCCAGCGCTTCCGCGCGGGTGGCCGGGGCGAGAGCACCGGGCACGTCAACCCGAAGTACGGTAGCGAGCCGGGACGGCTGTTCTATACCCATATCTCCGACCAGTACGCGCCGTTCAGCACCCGCGTGGTGAATGTCGGCGTCCGCGATTCCACCTATGTGCTCGACGGCCTGCTGTACCACGAGTCCGACCTGCGGATCGAGGAGCACTACACCGACACGGCCGGCTTCACCGATCACGTCTTTGCCCTGATGCACCTGCTAGGCTTCCGCTTCGCGCCGCGCATCCGCGACCTCGGCGAAACCAAGCTGTACGTGCCGCAGGGCGTGCAAGCCTACCCGACGTTGCGCCCGCTGATCGGCGGCACCCTGAACATCAAGCACGTGCGTGCCCACTGGGACGACATCCTGCGCCTGGCCAGCTCGATCAAGCAGGGCACCGTCACCGCCTCGCTGATGCTGCGCAAGCTCGGCAGCTACCCGCGCCAGAACGGACTGGCCGTGGCCCTGCGCGAGCTGGGCCGGATCGAGCGCACGCTGTTCATCCTGGACTGGCTGCAAAGTGTTGAACTGCGCCGCCGCGTGCATGCCGGCCTGAACAAAGGTGAGGCGCGCAACTCGCTGGCCAGGGCGGTGTTCTTCAACCGCCTTGGGGAAATCAGGGATCGGAGCTTCGAGCAGCAGCGCTACCGGGCCAGCGGCCTCAACCTGGTGACGGCGGCTATCGTGCTGTGGAACACGGTGTACCTGGAACGCGCCACCCAGGGGTTGGTCGAGGCCGGCAAGCCGGTGGACGGCGAGCTGCTGCAATTCCTGTCGCCGCTGGGCTGGGAGCACATCAACCTAACCGGCGATTACGTCTGGCGGCAGAGCCGCAGACTGGAAGACGGGAAGTTTCGGCCCTTACGGATGCCCGGAAAACCTTAGCGTACGATTTTTTCCGAATTCTGCGGGCTCCCCAA
>JAIJJM010000162.1 GCA_022728415.1 Collinsella sp.
ACGGGCCATATAACTACCTGAAAGACAATGACATTATCATTTTTTATAACGGTAATTCCAGGCCATGACAAGCCGCAGCCGCCAGGCTGCCTACTCGATGAGATTCTTAAAAGAGTAATCCCAGCCATATATAATGTGGCTATTGATGATGCTATAAAATCAGTAAGGAATGTTGGGGATAGATTAGAGGAGGAATTAGATATGAGGAAGGTAGTGTGACTAATTTTAAATCAGACTTAAATCTAATAAGAAAAGAATGGTATAATGCATTTTATTCAGGTAATACTGAAATGCTAGATTACTTGGAAGCTGATTGGTTTATTTCAACAAATGGTCAAAAAGTTATCTATAAAAAACATCAGTTACGAAAGATTGATATGCGTCCAGCGAGGATTTTACCTGGCATAGAAAGATATGAATATGATGTCGTAATGCGTGAGTTTAAAGGAATTGCTTGTGTTTCAGGGAAAGCTGAAATAAAGCAAAATGATGGAAATATATTAATGGCATTTATTGAAAATTGGATAAAGGTTAATGGTGGATGGAAAATGCAGTTTATATCGTATGAAAAAATCTAAGGGGAAGCCCCCTTAGATTAATGGTTATATATGTTCAAATTTTATTTTTTATAGCGATAACTTCTGCTTTGAGCTTTAAGCATGTTTTCTGCAAACTGAATATCAAAACTATTTATAGTATTAGTTATTATAGTTTTTATTTTCTCTTTATCAGATAATAAATCACCATGCTCTATAGGTTCCCGCATATATGGATTGTTTTTTAATTCATCAAATGATGTTTTAAATAGTTCATGGCGGCATAGCTATTGCCCCAGGGTTTTTCATGCCCTCCCAATTGAGTCCTTTTCCTGAAGAAGTAGCTTATATGCTATCCCGGACATTATTTAAGATTATAGCGTCATCATAGGGTTATTCCTTTTCTGCATCACATTCTGGTGCCTACGCCGGTACGTACGTTTCAGCAGGTTATCCAGGGAATATTTTCCGCCGCCATACGCCAGTAAATACATCTGGGCGGTAAGCCAGGTGGCATGAACCGGCCAGGCATCGGGATAGACAAACACCTGGATCACTATCGTCATTCCTGCCAGCACTAGTGCGGAAAAACGCGTTGCCAGTCCCAGGACAAGCAGAACCGGAAAAATATGTTCGGCTCCTGCTGCAAGCAGTGCAGCAGTCTCCGGTGCCAGAAACGGCAGTCGGTACTCTGTGGCAAACAGCGCAACCGCCGAACGGGTAATATGCGGAACATCCAGTTCCGGTGGCATCCCTCCCAGTATATCCAGAACCAACCCCTCTACCTTACTTTGCCCTGACAGCCAGAATGTGGCGGCCAGGCCTGTACGAGCCAGAAGGGGGATCAGACTGTCCTGCAGTAATGCCTGGCCCCGCTGCAGAAAACTTCTCATCAATGCCATATCATTTCTCCTCTGTGCAGGCCAGCCACCCGAGTAGCCTGTTCTGGTGCAGGCGCAGCAACAGAGAGCCAGGTTCAAAACAGCAGTCATGCTCTCTGGCCTGCAACGTTGCCTGCGCCAGGTTATTGCCGGCATGTACCGCCACCATAAACGAAAAGTCGGCAGGGCTGAGAAGCGTAATCCGCACGTCATCCCCCAAACGGAACAACAGCACCTGCTCTGGCTGCAGAGGGTCAACAAACAATGGCTCCTCCTCCTGATGAGCTGCCCACAGGCTGTATATCGCATAAGGCGAGCTGAAAAGTCGGACAGAAGGAACCAGGCCCGCAGTCAGACTGACCAGTCCGGTCTGCGCCAGTCGCACCAGCTGTTCTTCGGATACGAGGCTGGTCGTCTCCGCCGCATGCAACGCATCGATAAACAATAGTTCCAGTCGGGTCAGATCGGCCAGCCACGGCCATTCAGCCAGTGGGGAAAAGGACGCTATCCAGGCAGGCAGAGCATGTCCATACCCCGCCAATACCGGCGACGAGGGTGGATGCTGACGGATAAATTCAGCAACCATGGCCCGAAAAAATTCGTCACCAACCTGTCGTTGCAGGACCGGGCAGTTTTCTGCCAGCGCTTCCGTTAAGGAGGCCATGATATTATTACGGTAGACCGCAAACCGGACGGCCGGATCGCTGCCATTCCAGACGGTAAGCCCCACCGGGGGGGGGGAGTGTGGCTCAAGCAGTGCCTGGTACAGACTGTTTTGCATGCCTGGCTCCTTCTTTCATTCTGTTTTCTGCCATTGCTGCCTCACCGAGCAGGACGCTGAGCGGGGGGATACTGGCATCCCATTCGATCAGGGTGGCGACCGCACCTGTGCCGGTGAGGGCGGACTCATAAAGCTGCCAGACTGGCACCGTCACCGGGCTATCATGACTGTCAATAAGCAGGCGGGCACCGACGCCGTCCTGGCTTTCGGTATAGCCTGCAAGATGGATTTCCCTCACCCGGTCCAGGGGCAGTTGATGCAACATCTGGTACGGATCGCGATTGTGATTCACGCTGCTGATATAGAGGTTATTCACATCGAGCAACAGTCCGCAGCCGGTACGGTGGATCACCTCACGGATAAAATCGGTCTCACTGAAGGTGGAGGTAGAGAATTCAACATAGGTGGCCGGATTCTCGAGCAATATCTGGCGACGCAGCGTATTCTGGACCTGATCGATATGTTCACATACCCGGTTCAGCGTGGCCTGTGTGTACGGTAACGGCAGGAGATCATTCAGAAAAATATCATCATGCGTGGACCAGGCCAGATGCTCTGAAAATGAATGCGGCTGATAGCGGTCAACCAGGGCCGCCACCCGCTGCAGATGTGCGGTATTCAGCGGTTGTTCTCCACCGATGGACATCCCCACCCCGTGAATGGACAGGGGATAGCATTCACACAGGGCCGTCAGCGCCTGGTGGAAAGGCCCCCCGGCACAGAGATAATTCTCTGCATGAATTTCCAGAAAGCCCGTATCGGGTTTATCTGCCAGAAGTTGCCGGAAATGCTCCGGTTTCAGGCTGATGCCTCCCCGGGCGGGGAGGCACGCATTCCACATACCAGAAGCAGTGCTGGCAGAGGGATCACAGGGGTGAGTCTGGCTGGTCATCATATCGGCTCCTGGTTGTGGACTGTCGTGGATATTATGCGTTTTTAAAGGCCTCAAGCTGGCCATGGCCGGTAGGGGAACCCGGGGATTTCATCTTCACGCAGGTGCCCGCCGGTACCAGTTTCCAGGCATTTCCCTGATAATCCATTTTCGCGGTGCCTGCACAGGTTGTGCCGGCGCCGGCTTTACAGTCGTTTTTGCCTTTCAGCGAAACGCCGTAACATTTTTCCATATTATCGCCAGTGGCCATTGCCGGGGCACTGGCCGCTGCCAGTACGCTGCCCAGGGTCAGTGCCAGTAATGCGGTGGAGGTTGTTTTTTTCATATTCATATCCTCTGAGTCGTTGTATTTATCAGCACATTGCTGATGCCTTTAAAACTATCTACTAATAGATAAGTTCTCAATGTGTTTTTTTTCTTTATGTCCGGAAAACGAGATTTTCTTCACAATACGGGAGGCAGGTTGCACCCGGTCTGGAAAATAAATACAGGCAGTTATGCCTGGCAGACCATGGCTGATGCTGAGTTGCCTGTCCTTGAGAGGTTCCGGATCACTCCGGTAACGTCCAGTCGGACCGCTCAAAATGACAGGGGGTCGCCCCGGCATCACCGGGACACGTCCGCAGGGATGAGTCAGACCCGGCAGAGCAACTGCTCCAGCGCTTTCATCGTGCGGATGCAGGCGTCGTGAGGCGGTATGCGGTTCAGCATCAGGGCGCCTTTTATCGAACTGGCCACAATCATAGCAACATCTTCTGCCGGGGCAGAAAAAAACAGTTCTCCGCTTTCCTTTCCGGACAGCAGGACCGCCGTCAGAATGCGCAGGTCCGTCTGTGCCAACCGGTTAACGGCCTCCTGCAGGGGAGGCTCAAACAGGTTACAGTCCGACATCATTGCGTACACCCCGCACATCTGGCCGGTGTCCGCGCAGGCCAGAAAGGCCTCCATATAGCCCTTCAGGCGGGCTTTCCCGGCAGGTAACTGCTGCAGGGTGGCTTCCAGCGCCAGAAAACCGGCTTTTTTATATTCACAGTAGGCTATTCCCAGGTCTGTTTTTGTCTGGAAATGGTAGTGAATGCTGGCTTTACGGATACCCAGCGTCTTCGCCAGGTCAGCATAGCTGAACCCCTGGTAACCGTTCTGCTGGATAAGTGTGTCAGTCAGTTCAATCAGACTGTCATGGGTGGACATATGTTTCTCCCGGGGGGGGGCTATAGTAATTCTGAATAACAACAGGCCCGAAGACAAACGCCGCCAGGCAGGAAATCTGTACTGGTATTTTACTGCAAAGCGAAGATGACTGCTGCTCCTGGGTCTGTTTCAGCACTTCCGTCACATGCCCGGATTACACGATGTCCGCACCGGTGCGTATTCCGCTCTATTCGATCACGGATTGGCCAAACCGTGATCGATTCAGATGCCATTTTGCAGCAGTATACATGGGTGCTCAAATTGCTGAAGACACGTAAGTCAGGGGAAGAAGTGCCTTACTGAGCCCGGAATGGCATCCTGTTGCAGATATTACTGATATTTCAGACTGTTCTGAAAGCAAATGTCTGCGGGGATCGGTTGGTAACATCCAGGGCCAGATCTCCTCCCCGTTCATCGATAGGAATTTAAATCCCCAAAAGACTAAAAAAGCACCACAAAACGGATGTTTCTTCAACACCCCTTGTGCACCATATGAGCGGAAACGACTATTAAACAGGATGACACTGATTGATACAGGGTATGAATGCCGGTTTTTTGCTCCGTTTCCGGTAAAATGGACGCAACTTCCCCTCTGCGGCTCTCAGCCGCACACCTGCTGTCGTGCCAGTCGCTCATGCATCAGGACCAGCTCTGCCAGTCGGTAACCCCGCTTCAGCCCCGTAAAACGCATCTGACTTCCGCACAGAATGCACTTCAGCGGGTCAACCTTCAGTAACCTCTGATACATCCCTCTCCACCTGATTTGCATCGCCGTTTTTCTCACCGTCTCCGTTATGACGTACACCACTTCTTCCAGTAAGCGGCGCTTCACCGGACTCAGGAAACCGTAGTACCTCACCATACGGAACCCCTTATCTGCTACATGCCAGGAGAACCTTTCCATGAACTCATCTCCACTCATCAACAGATATTCTTCCCGTTTTGTACGGTGACTGTTGTAACGCAGACCGATTTCATCCTGACCGGCATAATGCTCCAGCCGACTCACCGGCACCGGTGGCTTTTTCAGGTAAGAGCCGAAGTACACCGCCACATGTGTGGCGTTATCCATCACCCTGGATATGTTGACATTCCAGCCGCGGCGGTAATGCGTGTCCAGGAAGCGATTCCAGTCCCGTTTGCTGTTTCCTTCCACTGCCAGTTCATCCGGTATTACCAGCTCCGGGTATTTCCGGGACAGTAGCCGCGTTATCCGGTAACGCCACATGCTCATCACCTTACGGGCGTAAAAATGAAGATTTTTCCAGGTGTGGCCCGACGTCACACCACCGGCAGTTGTCGA
>JAIJJM010000163.1 GCA_022728415.1 Collinsella sp.
GGACAACCAGTAAAACAAACCACCGGCCGGCACTCCTCATGCCGAAAACCGAAAAAAATTAGTGACGAAACACGAAACACCGACTTGACTAAAAACACCTTCCTGTAGCCGGTCTCGTCCACGCCGATGGAACGCAGCCCGTCGAACAGGCCCGCGCCCTGTTCGGCGCGCAGTTCGTCGGCGACCCGTTCGCAGATCGGGCCCACGCTCTTCCGGTCGACGCGCATCAGCGCCGATACCGCGCTCCTGGGCGCGTGCACGCTCAACCATGCCGTCTGCCGCTCGAAGTCACGCGTGTACGCGCTCTTGCGTTTGGCCCACGGCCCCATCGCGACCGTCACCCCGTGCTCCGCGCAATCGACCCTCCGGGGCGCGTGCTCCAGCAGGAGCCTCGTGCAGCCGATGTCGAGGTGCCGCCAGCGGCGCACGCCCAGACGGTCGTACGGCCGGCCACGCTCCCCGCATCTGGCGCACCGATCCATGTCGCCCGCGTAAGGGCGGACCGGAACGGCCACGACGTTGGCGGGCAGGTTGAGCATGCGCTTGAGCGCATCGGCTGATATGGTGGGCACAGGCGTTCCTCTGTTGTTCGGTTTTCTTTCTTGGCGGAAACAAATCTAACAGACGAATGCCCTTTCCACATCCGATACAGAAACCCCGGCGACGACGCCGAACCCAACTCCCCTCACCACACAAACTGGCGAAGGCTCTATTTGGTTGCCGTCACTGCATATTCATAGAGCTGCTTGTTGCTGTTACGCTTACGTATTGCGGTGGCCTTAACATTATGGTAGCCGAGTGCTTTCATCATCTCTGCATACCATGTATGCGATGGCACCTCGATACCGGAGAATGTGGAATTGCCTACGATATAGCATAGGTTTCCACCCTCTTTAACCACTGGCGTAATGGCTTTGAAGTGTGACCACATATCGTCAAAATACTTATATACATACGGGGATAGAATCTCTCCGCTCTTCCCTTGAAGTATCTTTTCGCATACTTCACTAAGTGTGGTGTCGATAGGTGATTCATGCGGAGAGACGCGGGCGCGCAACTTAGTGCCGACCGAACCCCATGTGCCGCCTATTGTCTTCCAGTCCATCTCCCCGGCCTGTTCCCCGGAAGTAAGATAGCGCATCCAATACATATAGGGACGAAGTTCACGGATATACGACATGCGATTCGCATACGGTGGAGACGTGATGACTAGATCAGCCGGTTCATATCCTGTAAACGGTAACGTGGAATCACCATGCTCCACGGAAGCTTTCCCCACAGGGGTGTCGTTCATAGCTTTCGCCACGACATCCTTCACTTCGGTCGCATAGCTTCTGACGTTATGAAGAAAATCCTCTCGTGAATACCCAAAGAGGGATTCTTGGTCTTTAAACGACATGCTCTGGTGATTGAAAGCGGCTGCGCTAAGACCTATGAGCAGGCGGCAGAAAGCTATATCAAGAAGGGTCCTCACCTTGCCGTTTCGCTCGTCTATCTCGTGCCGGAGAGCGGCCAGAGCCTCCAATGAGGCCTGATCCCACCACCTAGTGATGTTGTGCATGGGAGGAACCCATAAGCCATCCAGCCCCTCGAATTTAGAAGCCTCGGCTATGACCGAATGCGCTTCTTCTATACTGGCTTCACCGTCTTCCTTGCTATAGGAATTCAGTTTTGCATTGCCCAACCAAACAAGGAACGGGTTAATCTCCCGTGCATTGCAGGACAACCCCAGTTCGGACGCAGCCAACGGAGTTGTACCACTACCCGAAAAAGGCTCTATAACCCGGCTTCCTTCGGACAGCTTGGAGAGTTCTCCATAAACAAGGTTGATGCCGTATGCGGGAGTAAGACGGAGCCATCCATGACGACCCGCCTTAATGTTTGCCTTGTAGGTGTAATCAGATCGCTGTCGTAAGGCAGTTCGGTTCACTTGGCCTCCAGAATAGATGTAAGAATGGCGTGGGTCTGATCGCGGAACACCTGCGAGTTCCTCTCGAAGAACCCCGCTAGGTCGTAGCCGACTACTTGCCTGAAGAAAGCATAGGTGCTGGTTAGGGGGCCATCGTCTTGTAAATTGCCCGTCATCACGCAGATATTCGAGCGTTCATAGCGGCTACGCACCGCATTAGGTATCTGCATACTCATCACCATGACGAACATCTGGTAGGCCGAATTAAGGGCATGGGAGCCGTTAACTATATCGCCTTTGGCGCGCTTGCTATCTTGGCTCTTGTAGCCTTGCCGAATCTCAAATACCGCCCCTTGCAGATCAAACTGAGTGCCCTGAGCCTCTTTCACGGAGTTCAACCAGTCAGCCAAGATCTCTGCTTTTTCAGTAGACCTAATCATGCTTAGGTCAAGACGGCCATCCAGTGTCCTGTGCGTCTGAGTGCCATTGTCCTCAGTGATGACATAACCCCAGTTCGCTTCTTCCTCCGTAAGTTGGTACTCATCTATAAAGATTTGCCGTACCAGACGCTCCATGCCGTCACCAAGGTGCCTATAGATAGAGGTCTGACCGCCGCCTGCTTTCGCGGCGAGGTACATTAACTCGTTGTCAAGTCCCATCCAGTGATACAAGGGGTCTGACGAGTACAAACTGATAAAGTCAGGCAGCGATACAGCCTTATCCGTTCCCATCTTGGGCTTGTACTTCATTGCATCACGGAGAGGCGCAAGTACTATCTCCCTATAGTGCTCATCTCTGGCGCTCCAAGAGCCTACTGCTCTTGCCTCTTCGGGTATACCATCCTCGGCCATGTGTGTTCTAATGCTATTGGAGTGCATGCCCGTGCCCTTTCGTCGGCTCATCTACTACCCACAAGTGTACGTGCCAAGCATCACCGCGATTTGCTGAGCGCCGAAAACCCTTCTCCCGACTGGGAAACAGGGAACCGCGACACGCCCGACAATACCCAGAGCGGGGCAAAGTACGGAACAACGACAAAAAAGCAATCCCCCTCGAATCAAAGGAGATTGCTCGTGAGAAATACCCTAGGTGGGATCAGTCCTCGTCGTCCTCGTCATCATCATCGAAACCGCCGAACGGAACCGGGCAGGGGAATCCGAATGGAGGCTTCGGCTGCTCGACCGAGTATGAGAGGCGTTTCTTGATGTGCTTAATCGTGGAGTTGTACAGTATGGCAACCTCCGGAAGAGACTCATTGCTCTGCCAGTAGGAGATTGGTTTGGCGTTGATGCGCTCGATGGTGTCCACGGTAGCCACAGCCTTGCCTCGGATGACGGCAAGCACATACTGCTGTTCCTTGGATCGTTTAAGCATCACCATTTGAACTCCTTCATAAAGGGAAGTACTGGCGGGGGATTCCGACAACACAGAAGCCATTGACCGGCCATGCTGATGAATTTATAGAAAATGCACGGGAATGGTCGTGGTATACGAAAAGAAGAATCCCGTCCTCCAGAAGAAGAGGGCGGGATTCATTGGTTATGGATTGGTGAGGCTACTGCTTCTCCCAAGCTCCGCAGCCTTCGGAACTGAATCCGGCCACCCCGTCAGGGATGGTGATGGTCTGGGCTATTCCTGCGGACACGAAGTTGTTGTCAATGGTCTGACCGTTTGCGTCCTGCATCTCCCAATAGCAGTTCTCCACCTTGTCGCTCATGGTTTTCCAAGTGCCGGTGGACATTTCGTCAGGGACTTTGTAGGTCCCCGCATCCTTTATTAGACCTTGTTGGCGTTTGGTTTGGATTTCCGCCAATCTTGCTGTATCGGCTCCAGCTTTTTGTCTGATTTCTTCAGCACGCGGGTGATCGGGGCACAGTACAAGTGCTCCCAGCAGTTCTTTTGCTTGGCCTTCACCCATTGTTGGCAAACTTAGCGGAATGAATGAAGTGGAAGCGCATTCACTGTACAGAACGCCCATGCCGTATTCGGTATCGTCAGCATGGTCTCCATACGCCGTCTTTAAAGCTTCGTAATCAGTCGTGCTCTTTTCTCCGGTGGCTGTTGAATCCTCTCCTTCAGAATTGCAACTAACTGATTTACCGGTCTTCCATACCGTGTCTCTGAAGTTTTGGCTAGTGACACCATCAATGCGTTCCGTATGTGCCGACAAATCTCCATCACCTGAAGTGACGTAGCAGTTCATGCCAATGGTGAAAGGCTGTGGCTCCGATTCCTCTTCGGTGGTATCAGAAGATTCTTCTTCTTTATCCACAAAATCTTTCAAGGTCGATTTAATCTTGAAAGCACCTCCGCCGGTACCCAAATACTGTACTGTAACCGTGGCGTACATGGTGTCGTCATCTATCGTCCATGCCGCCTTCCAATCTGTCCACAGGATTGATGCGTTCTCCTTTGAGGAAGATGAATACCCTATGGTGTCTACGGTGTTCTCACTCATTCCGGTATTAGCCGCTATGCATTCAAGAATCTCGCGGTCAGGGATGCTGCTCCAAACCATTTGCAAAGCAGGCTCCTCGGAATAATCGCCATCAGACAGCACTTTAATCTTGCCATCTCGATTGCAAGCGGTAGACACTTTCTGAACGACTTCGAGACGTTCTCCAACTTGAACGTTATGAGATACAATAGCCGCAATCGAGGTAACCAGTATGATTGCTGCGACTACAAATGAGGCTATCACTACCGGCAAGCGATACTTATTCCAAACCTCCTCCGCCTTTGACTTGCTCGCCTCTTGTGCAACGAAAGGCTGGGAATCCGCCTCTGCCTTAGCCTCTGTAATACCCTCTTCGTCTGGAGCGGGTTCCGGTGTTAGCTCTTCCTGCGTCTGCGTCTCCTCTGGTTTCTGAGGAAGCGTATCTGCTGCTGGGGCTGGTTGCTCTTGTGTGACTTGTGAGGGTTCTGCGCTACCGGCAGAAAGAACTCCAGACACTCCCGAGAAGAATTCGTCCGCAAGGGAGATGCTATGTGAGTTCTGGAAGCCAGCTGCCGTTGACCCTATCTTTCCTGCGACGGTGAGCCTGACTAAAGTGCCGTCACCGCTGGGTACGGCTGAGGCCGTCAGATTCTCGCCCCAAGTGGTCAGGCTAATACCCGATGAGAACGTGCATGAGCAGGACAAATCGTCGGCGTTCTTCAAGGTAAAGCGGGACTGATCGGATTGCAGACAGCGCTTCATGGCTTCATAGACTTGTCCGATTGGCGCGTTGTAGTAGCGCTCCAGCTGTGTGGTATTCAACGCCATTGTTTCTTCTCCCTCAGGTGAACAGGCAACTGCCTCCATTCTATTGCAATGAAGGTGGGGGGCGGCACTTGATGAGAAGTGCCGAAAAGCCTTCTCCCGACTGGGAAACAGGGAGCCGCGACACGCCCGAGAATACCCAGAGCGGGGAGCGACGGCACCGAAGTACGGGGAACTGGAACGCTAAAGGAACCAGAGGGGAAACAAGAGGGTACAAAAAAGCCGAAAGCCTTAGAAAAATAAGGCCTCCGGCGAGGGCGGAGGATACGAGATTCGAACTCGTGAGGCTGTTACACCAACACGCTTTCCAAGCGTGCGCCATAGACCACTAGGCGAATCCTCCATGCTTTGCAG
>JAIJJM010000164.1 GCA_022728415.1 Collinsella sp.
GTGCATGCGTGCAGTGGAAGGTGTGGGCATAGACGCTCCAATCCCCCATGCAGTTGCATGGTTCAGGCGAACAGAAAGCGCGGCACCGCAAGGGCGCCGCGCACAAAAGCGATAAGGCTATGCTAGCAGATGCAGCCGTCGGCAAGCGTCTGCTTACCGCCGACAAACACATCGGTGGCACGACCGGTGAGCGTGCGGCCGGCAAAACCGGAGTTCTCGGCGCGCGACTCGTAACCGTCCTCGCCGACCGTCCAGGTGGCGGACGCGTCGAAGACGGTCAGGTCGGCAACGGAGCCCGCCTTGACCTGAACCTGGTCCAGGCCCAAGATCTCACGCGGCTTGATGGCCATGAGCTCGACCATGCGGGCCATGCCCATCTTACCGGTGTTGACCAGCTCGGTAAGCACGAGCGCCAGCGAGGTCTCGAGGCCGATCATGCCGAAGGGCGCAAGCTCGAACTCACGGGCCTTCTCCCACGGGGTGTGGGGAGCGTGGTCGGTGACGATGACGTCGACGGTACCGTCGATGACGCCTTGACGGATAGCCTCGGCATCCTCCTCGGTACGCAGCGGCGGATTGACCTTGAGCGAGGTGTTGTAGGTCTCGTCCAGGTCGTTCTCGGTCAGGAACATGTGGTGCGGGGTGGCCTCGCAGGTGACCTGCACCCCAGCTGCCTTACCGGCACGCACGAGCTCCAGGCCATGGGCGGTGGAGATGTGCTGGATGTGCAGCTTGGCGCCGGTCAGCTTGGCGATCTCGATATCGCGGGCGATCTGCAGCTCCTCGCCTGCCGCCGGCCAGCCCTCGAGGGCCAGACGGGTAGAGACCTTACCCTCGTTGATCTGGCCGTGACCGACCAGGTCCTCGTCCTGGCAATGGCTCATAAAGACCTTGCCGAACATCTTGCCGTAGTCCATGCAGCGACGGAGCATGCCTGCACCCTGCACGCCGCGACCGTCGTCGGTGAAGGCGACGGCGCCGTGGGCAACCATATCGCCCATCTCGGACATAGCCTCGCCCTTAAGACCGCGGGTCATGGCGCCAGAAGGATAGACGCGGCAGTGGCCGACCTCGGCAGCGCGGGACTTGACGAACTCAACGACGGTGCCGTTATCGGTAACGGGGTCGGTGTTGGGCATGGCGCACACGCCGGTGAAGCCGCCCTTGGCAGCTGCGCGGGTGCCGCTCTCGATGTCCTCTTTGACCTCGTAGCCGGGCTCGCGCAGGTGGACGTGCATGTCCACCAGGCCGGGGACGAGGTACTTACCGGAAAGGTCGCGGACCTCGGCTCCCTCGGCGGCGAGATTCTCGCCGACCTCGGCGATCTTGTCGCCGTCGATCAGGACGTCAACGACACCGTCAAGCTCGACGGACGGGTCGACGACGTGGGCATTCTTAAGAAGCAAGGCCATTATCGGCACCTCCAAGCAGCAGATACAGGATAGCCATACGCACGCAGATACCGGCGTAGACCTGCTCCAGGATGACGGAGCGTTGCGGGTGGTCGGCCATATAGGAGTCGAACTCGACACCGCGGTTGATGGGGCCCGGGTGGCAAATGATCGCGTCGGGCTTCATGAGCTTCTCACGGTCCTTGGTCAGGCCGAAGAGCTTATGGTACTCGCGAATAGTTGGGAACGGGGCACCCTCGAGGCGCTCCTGCTGTACGCGCAGCATGTAGACGACGTCCAACTCGGGCAGGACGGAATCGAGGTCGCTCGTCACGTGGTCGCAGCCCAGAACCTCGGGCGC
The DNA here is from genome assembly GCA_022728415.1 of Collinsella sp. Next base: position 1,753 of record JAIJJM010000164.1, read on the forward strand.
CGGCGGCAGCAGCGTGCCGGGGGCGACGGCGTAGGTCTCGCAGCCCATGATCTTCAACGCGGGGATCAGCGAGCCGCAAACGCGGGAGTGGGAGATGTCGCCGACGACGGCGACCTTCAGACCGTGGAAGTCACCCTTGTGCTCCCAGATGGTGTACAGGTCGAGCAGAGCCTGCGTGGGGTGGTTGTGCTTACCGTCACCGGCGCAGATAACACTCGCGGGCGAATTCTGCGTGACGATGTAGGGAGCACCGGCATGCTTGTCGCGTACGACGATGCAGTCGATCTTGTAGGCGTTGAGGGTCTCGACGGTATCGACGAGGCTCTCGCCCTTGACCGTGGAGGTCGAGGAGCCGCCGAAGTTGAGGCTGTCGGCCGAAAGACGCTTCTCGGCGAGCTCGAAGGAGCTGCGGGTACGCGTCGAGGGCTCGTTGAACATGTTGACGATGGTCTTGCCCTTGAGCGTGGGGACCTTCTTGATGGCACGCTCATTAACCTCGGAGAACGCCTTGGCGGTCTCGAGGATGAGCTTGATGTCCTCTTCGGAGTACTCAGTAATGTCGATCAGGTGCTTATGGTTGAACGCCACGGTACTACTCACCTCCCAGCGGCGCGGAGCCCACGTGGGAACCCGGCGCGACGTCGTTGATCTCGACAGCGGTACGGCCGTCGACTTCCTTCATATATAGGTGCACGTTCTCCTCGTGCGACGAGGGAACGTTCTTGCCGACAAAGTCCGGCGAGATAGGGAGCTCGCGGTGACCTCGGTCAACGAGAACTGCCAGCTCGATGCGGCTCGGACGGCCCAGGTCCATAACGGCGTCCAGAGCGGCGCGGATGGTGCGACCCGTGTACAGGATGTCGTCCACCAGCACGACGCGCTTGCCGTCGACGCTGAAGGGAATGTTAGTAGCGTGGATCGCGGGAGCGAAATTGGTCGCATAGTCATCACGATAGAAGCTGATGTCCAGGCTGCCGAGCGGAACGTCGACGCCCTCGATCTCCTTGATCGTCTCGGCGAGCTTCTTTGCCAGAAGGTCACCGCGCGTGACGATACCGACCAGAGCGAGATCATCACAGCCCTCGTTGCGCTCGAGGATCTCGTGCGCGATGCGGGTCATCGCTCGGTTGACGGCGGTCTCGTCCATGATGACCGCCTTGGGGGAAGTCGTGCCCATCGATCTCCTTCCTCACATGTCTTGACTGCTGACACAGTCAAAAAAATAGATGCCCGACCGCTCAAAGCGGAACCAGACACCCACAGGAAGTACTGCTCATTGGCAGCTATGTAATTCCATGCGGGTATCTCGTACCCCTTTAATGGTCAAGGCATAGTGTAGCCAACATCGGACTCAATTGCGAGCATAAATACTAGTCAATCCGTAAACGGAGCCAATCGCCCCATAAACCTATATATATTTGTGGGTCGCGCTTGAAAACCTTGTTGCGAGCTGGCATAATCCCCTCTGCTGCACGCAAATCGGATCTACGTCCAGGGCCGTAGCGTGGGCACTATCGCCAAAAGAGAAATATCTCTGTGTAGATTGCGCACAGAGACATGCTTCTGTGCTATAGTTCAGGCTTGTTTGTTAACGCGACATGTTCGTTTGTCGCCCAAGGAGGGTCAGTTATGTCCAAAGTTTGCGAAGTTTGCGGTAAGCACCCCGTTGCCGGTCGCTCCATCAGCCACTCTCACCGCGTCACCAACCGTAAGTTCCGCCCCAACATCCAGCGTGTCTACGTCGTCGTCGATGGTCACCGTCGCAAGATGAACGTTTGCTCCACCTGCCTCAAGTCCGGCAAGGTTGCGCGCTCCTAAATAAGGTCTTACCAATCAGTACCTCGGACTCTCCGGGTCAAAGACCTCGCGTTCTCATAGAACTTACCAAAGGCGCCCTCTCATCTGGAGGGCGCCTTTTTGCACTCATTGGGGACAGACTTACATGAGTGTTTTCACGCATTGGGGACAGACATGATGCATACCGGCAGCGGTTCGCCCCCTGCCTCACGCCGCCTCGTTCCAGCCTGTGGTGGCCTTGGTCACGCTTGTAGCGCCGATTCCGGTGATACGGGCAATTTGCTTGACCGTGAGATGCGCCCGCCTGAGCCTCAGCAGACAGGCATCGCGTTCGGGGCGTGGCAGAGCCTTGAGCAGCGCAGGATCTATACTCGGCAGGACTTCGCACGCAACGGAAAGAGCATCCTCATCAGGGATCCGCCGACGTGGAAGAACCTCCACTGACCAGATGCGCCCGGCAACTTCCTCGAGATGCTCGCAATAGCAACGGGAGCCTCCGACAATATCGAGCATAGGGGCCGCATCACAGATGTCAAAGGGATCGTAGCCCAGCTGATATGCCTTGTAGCTTGACCAGCGGTATGCCTCGAGCGAGTCAACCGCACCTTTCACGGGATTGAGATGGATATAATCGAGCAGCTGCACCGCCTGCGTGTCCGACTCAACTGCGACCCGCGAATAACGATTATCAAACAGATGCCCCGTTCTTCCCGTTTTCCCATTGAAATACTTAGCATATGCCGTCAGTGCACACTGCATTGCCTTTGAAAGAATGTCCAGCGGATCATCAACCATCAAATGAAAGTGGTTGTCCATAAGGCACCAAGCCAACACCGCCACTTCATGGCGCACAAACCTGTCCGAGATGTCCGATAGGAAACGATAGCGGTCGGAGTCATCTTCAAAAATAATCTGTTTGGAGTTCCCGCGGTCATAGACGTGGTAATAGCCGGTGATCGAAACGGAGCGGGCGCATCGGGGCATAATCTCTCCTTTCAAAACTGTACAGGCAACACCAAAAAGGAGAGAAGCAACGCGAAATGCTGAGCCTGTAACCTATTTATATCCAATGAGCGGCAATAGAAGGCCCAGAGCGGCAAAATGACAAATCGATGTCTGTCCCACATGAGTGAATGCACTCATGTAAGCCTGTCCCCAATGAGTGGGGCGATGCATTATAAGTTGAATCGCTTCATATTGTTGAAGCGTTTTAGTGTGCCTTTTACGGGAATCTGCCCGTTTACCGAATAATTTCTTGCTATCATGCAAGGCGTAGGGTAAATCTCCGATCGCAAGGAGACACAAATGGTGAAAAAGTCACCGGAAAACACTACTCCCGCAATCGTGGACAACGTAGAGGCGCTTGAGGCTAAGCTCGCTCAGATGCGAGAGGCCCAGGCGCTTTTTGCTACGTACACGCAGGAGCAGGTCGACAAGATCTTCTACGAGGCAGCGATGGCAGCAAACAAGATGCGTATTCCGCTTGCAAAGCAGGCAGTGGAAGAGACCGGACGCGGAATTGTGGAAGATAAGGTGATCAAGAACCACTATGCGGCTGAGTATATCTACAATGCATACAAGAACACAAAGACATGCGGCGTGCTGGAAGAAGATGCTGCATATGGAATTAAGAAGATTGCAGAGCCAATCGGACTGGTGGCAGCGGTCATCCCTACGACCAACCCTACATCAACAGCAATATTTAAGACTTTGATTTGTCTGAAGACAAGAAATGCAATCATCATAAGCCCGCACCCAGCTGCAAAGGCATGTACGATTGCCGCAGCCAAGATCGTGCTGGACGCTGCTGTAAAGGCAGGCGCTCCGGAAGGAATCATTGGCTGGATTGATGTTCCATCCCTGGAACTTACAAATACAGTAATGAAAGATGCAGATATCACGCTTGCCACAGGCGGTCCTGGAATGGTTAAGTCAGCATATTC
>JAIJJM010000165.1 GCA_022728415.1 Collinsella sp.
TTCACCGCCGCGATGACTGCGGCGATTCCGACAAGCAGGGAGCCGATGGCTTCTATCGCTTTCCAGACCTCATCCATGTCTCACCTCCTTCCACTGTTCCGTTTTTGTTTACATAATAATTATAGCTCAACTAAGTAAGTTATGCAAGTCAGAACGGCAAAGATCTGGATGTGCCTATTCGAATGTTCTCCATTACTCGCACATGGTGTAACAAGTGCATGTAAAACCGGTAGAAAATCAGGATAATGATAAGACGACAAGGAAGCGTCTGGCCGTTGTTTTTGCGTCGGACGCCAGCCGGAAAAAGTGGAGATGAATTTTAGAATAATAACCAGTAGAATTGTTAACTATGAGTCAATTTCGCGTGGGAGCCTATATAGATGGCTTTAATCTGTATTACGGAATGCGTTCGCATATGGGGCGTTCGACGCCTGAATGGCGATGGCTTGACATACGTGGAATGCTACAGCCGTATGCGCAGTATTGGGATCCCAACGCCTCTCTGACGGTGGTCTATTGCACCGCTCGTGTGAACGCCTCTTCCTCGCAGTCGGCGGCGATTGACCAGAATTTCTATCTGAAAGCATTGCGTGCGTCTGGTTCGGTAGATGAAATCGTTTTGGGGCATTACGTAGTTCGCAGCAATTATGCCTTCATGGTTGATAAGTTATCACGCAGCCGAGTGCCTCAACTGCTGAGCGTAACGGCGCAGCAGTTCAGCAGGATAATGCCACGCGGTCCACAGAATTGGCCCATCTCACTCCGGAATGGCCATGTCGGAGTGGATATACAACGAATTGAGGAGAAGGGCTCCGATGTAAATGTGGCTTCAAGACTGTTGCGCGACATGTACGAGAACACAATCGATGCAGCTCTCGTTCTGACTAACGACTCCGATCTGTCGGAACCCATACGCATTGCGCGAGAACGTATACCTGTTGGAGTGTTGAATCCCCATAAAGGGCCGATCGCGGGCAGTCTGAAACCATTCCGTAATGCGCAGAACAGAATTGGCAGCTGGAACAAAGCTCTCTCTCCAGCCGATTTTAAAGCTCACCAACTGCCCGATGAAGTCAACGGAATGGTCGACGGAAAATACGTGTTTGCGCGTAAGCCAGCAGAATGGTGACATGCTGGAATACTTGACGACATACGCCTACCAAGGTATATTTACCACTGTACCCACCCCGATTGCCACTGGCGACGGGGTTTTTTCATGCCCGATCGATCGGCAGACAAAGGCGAACCATCGGTATGGTCATGTTCCGTATTCTGGCAATCGGAGTATGGATATTCGCCCTGCTGATTTTCGTTGGCGGATTGAGCACCGATTTCCTGACATGCACAATAGTCGCGCTGATCATCGCATTGAATACCCTGATTCCGTCAAGCCAAAGCCCCGGCGCCCGCAGAGAGCGATCGGGGCGATTCCGTATATACGGCGGTAGAATCTAATCAAGCCGCATCGAGACGGCCGAGAGAACAACGAGGTTGGGGGCATGATGCCGGAACGAGAGAACGGAAAAATGGGCAAAATCGTGAAATGGGTCAAAGACAATGGTCTGGCCTTCGCACGCGAAATGGCCGGTCGGCATGACGCCGATATGAGCAACGAAGGGGCGAGTCGCCAATTTCGCCGTGATATGGAACGAGCCACCGCGGCATTCGCCGAGCTTGGCGCAGACAAGCAGAAAATGTACGAACTGCTCCGTAAATGGTTCGGAGTGGACAGCATGGAAGAAGCGGACTCCTACATCAGGGACGGAGCCCAGTTCGAATACCCCATGACACTGCTCGAAGAATACCTGAAACATGAAGGATACGAGACAATGGACATAATCAGATTCAAGAGAGACCACAACGTAGCGGAGAGACTCAGACGAGACCCGTCACTGTCAAGCCTCACCCCAGAACAACTCAAACAACGAATGGAGCAGAACAAATAAAAACGTCTCCAGCGCTCGCCTGTCGAACGGTAGAATCTAAATATGTCGCATAGAGGCGGGTGAGAGAACGAGGGGCGTTGAGCTCGGCAGCCATCTGGTGGAGTTCACCGTCATACATGCGTTACTCATGGTGCCACATCCGTATCATTTTGCGACACGCGCGGGCGACCTGAATGAGCCGAACTTATGCACATTTTGGCCGAAAATGTGCATAAGTTCATCAAAAGTGTGTAAATTGAGCATACGGAGACGTGATGACAAGCCGAAAGGAGACTGACATGACTGCAGTGGCGGTGGCTCCAAAGGCCCATAAAATCGGCAGGCCGGTCATGCTGGACAGCGAGGAAATCCGAAAGCGCAGGAATGTCCTCGAAGGCAAGTACGGCACTCGTGAACAGCTTTCTCAGAAGCGCGACCTCATCGGACTTACTCTCGAGGAGCGCATCGCATTGTACGACCTCGAGGATCTCGACTTCCTAGAGGGCCGATGAGCACGGAATCCGACCAGACCGAGGAACAGGCCATCGATTTCGCCCAGAGACTCGAGAACATGCTCACTGAGGTTCTCGGCCAACCGTCGGACGGGCAATACACCGCCGACCCGCAGGGCGCACGCAAAAAACGCAGCGCCAGCTATCTGATCAAGACGCGGGATCCGCAAGGCATTTCTCTCACCGTGGGCGGCAGCACCATACTCCGCCTCTCGTACCGTTACCAATGCTCCTGCCGCGACTCGAATTCATACCTCCAAGTGGATGAGTCTGCGATCACGCTGCGAGCCGAAAGCGACCCCGCACCCATCATCCACTACGATTTCGTGCGCGACCCCCATAGCGCCATTCCCGCGGCCCACATCAACATTCACGCCAGCAACGACAGCGCCACGAAAGCGATGCTCGCATGCGGCAGCAAAAGCCAGGGCAAGAACAGACGAAAAGCGTTCCTTGAAAAAGGAACCTTCCCCACATTCTCCTCCCTCCACTTCCCGGTAGGAGGAGACCGATTCCGCCCCGGACTCGAAGACGTCCTACAAATGGCAATCTACGAATTCGGCATCGACGCACAGCCGCAATGGCAGCAAGCCATCGAACAGAGCCGGGCCGAATACCGCACCCGCCAAATCAGCGCCCTTGTATGCGAATTCCCGGACATCGCATACCAAGCCCTCTCGCAAAACGGATACCTCGACAGCGGCACACCGCCACAACGACCCGAACGAGAAGACACCAAAAGTCGACTCACCAAATACTGACGCCAAACCGCCCCGGCGCTCGCAAAGAGCGGCCGGGGCGATTCCGTATATACGGCGCTTGAACCTAATCAAGCCGCATCGAGTCGGCCGAACGAACAACGAGGTTGGAAGCATGATACCCAGAGAACACAAAGGGGCCAGCGTACTGGCCGACAGAAAAGATTACGTAGCCTTGGACCTCGAAACCACGGGATATGACCCACGATTGGACGAAATAATCGAAATCGGTGCCATCAAAGTCCGAAACGGGCAACCCATCGACCGGTACGGACAACTCATCAACCCTGGTCGCCATATCCCGAATATCGTTACCGAAATCCATGGAATCGACGACGGCATGGTAAAAAAACGCGCCAACGCTCGCCGACGTGCTCTCCGAATTCCTTGACTGGATGGGCGACGGCCTGATTTTCGGCCACAACGTCAACTTCGACATCAATTTCCTCTATGACAACGCCGAAGATATCTGTGGCAAGTATGTCGGCAACGACTTCATCGACACCCTCCGGCTCGCCAGATACCTCTACCCCGAAGAACGTCACAACCGACTGCAAGACCTCATCGTCAGATTCGATATCGCCGAAGACCAAGAGCATAGAGCGCTCGCCGATGTGGAACAGACCATCGCGTGCTATCGGTGGATGATTCGGCACATGAATGAGAACGGTATTCCCTTCCCGGCCGGAGATGGCCGCAGCCGCAGAGGCTTATCTTCGCTATTCCGTGGCGGAGATCAACTGCTGCAGATAGCCCCACAGGACGAAGTCACCCCTGATCCCGCATTCGAAAACCTCACATTCGTATTCACCGGCGCACTCAAGAAAATGACCCGCGCCAACGCACAACAGGCCGTCACCAACCTCGGTGGCATCAACGGTAAAACCGTCACCAAAGACACCAACTACCTCATCACCGGCAGCACCGACTACAATGCCGCCCTCAAAGGCTCCAAAAGCAGCAAATGGCTCAAGGCCGAAAAACTCCAACTCGCCGGACAAGACCTCAACATCATCAGCGAAGACGTGTTCTACGACATGCTGGGGGACAGCATCGCCCAAGCACCAACGCAAAGCCAACTGAAATTCAAAATCACGCAACCAGCTTGCAAAAAGATTCTGGAAATACCCAGCGGAAACCTAGATGCGGAAGAAGTCAGCGTATTGGCCGTCGATGACAGAACTAAGCCCAGCATCGTTTTGAAAACTCAGGACGGCGAAATTCTCGCAGAATTCAGCTCCAGAATGAAAGCGTATGAAACCATCGCCGCCCTGAACGGTAGAACAATAGAATTAACCGCAACCAAGCACGATGAATTCGGGTCTGCCCCATACTTCAACGCAAAAGCAAAAATCATTCGATAGGGCAAACAGTCACAAACGCCCCGGCGCTCGCAGATGAGCGACCGGGGTGTTTTTTGTTTATTCTTACAAGAATTCTAGTTTCTGATATGAAAAGCCCTGGCGCTCGCAGATGTGTGGCAGGAGACGCCACGGTTACGGCCAAGGCGGCGGCGTGCGTCGCTGGCGTCATCAGGATTTCGGCTGCTGGCGGGTCGGACTGGTCGCCTCGATGCCGCGCGTGGATTGTCCGGAATGCGGCGTCGTGGTCGCCCGGGTGCCGTGGGCGGAACCGGGCAGCCGGTTCACGAGGGATTTCGAGGCGGAGTGCGCGTGGCTGATGGGCGTCGCGAACCGGAAGACCGTCAGCGGGTTCCTGCACGTGGCGTGGCGCGCCGCGGGCGACATCGCCCGCAGGGTCGCTGATCGGCTCAGGACGGCGATGCCGTCGCCGTTCGACGGGCTGACGGCGATCGGCGTGGACGGGACCAGCCACCGCAAAGGCCATACGTACATCACGGTGGTCGTCGGCCACGAGCGTCACCGCGTGGTCTGGGCGCACGACGGGTACGGCGGGGACGTGTTCGACCTGTTCTTCCGGCGGCTCGCCGAGGAGCGGAAGGCGTCCATCCGCGTGGTCGCCGGCGACGGGGCCCGCTGGATCGACTCATGCGTCGCCGCGCACTGCCCGAACGCCGAACGCGTGCTCGACGGGTTCCACATCGTCTCCTGGATGACCGGCGCGCTCGACCAGGTCCGCAGACGCCTGTGGAACCAGGCGAGACGCGCCGGCAACGAGGAGGTGACCAAGCGCATGCGCGGCGTCAAGCACGCCGTCCTGAAGAACCTGTTTGTGTTCAATTAGTTGTTGCGGGTTTAGTCACGATGATTTTTCGGGTTTAGGCAGAGCATGCCGACCACGGAATGGTCTTAACTGGATGGTGCT
>JAIJJM010000166.1 GCA_022728415.1 Collinsella sp.
GGTGAGCACGTAGTCGAAACGCGTACCAGGGTCGGAGAGAAGCGCATCATTCCTTGTGATAGGCGGCACATCGTTAAAGTCACCGATGTTGTGCAGGAAAAGATTCATGAGGCAAAGCCGGCGCGTGGCGGGAACGATCTCCCAGCCGTGAAATGCCTCGTTCTTCAAGAACTTCTTTTGGTCGGCGTCGAGCTGATAGGCCTCCTCTATGTAGCTTTTTGCGGCCAGCAGGAAGCCGCCCGAACCGCAGCACGGATCACAGACGGTCTTCTCAGGCTTAGGCTGCGCACACTTGACGATGGTGTTGATGAGCGGCCTAGGCGTAAAGTACTGCCCGGCACCAGATTTGGTGTCCTCGGCTATTCGCTGAAGCAGCCCCTCGTAGATGTCGCCCTTGACGTCCTGCGACATAGCCGTCCACGTTTCTGCGCTGATCATCTGAATAACTCGCGCCAAGATCGCCGGAGAGCTCATCTTGTTTTGGGCCCCAGTAAAAATCTCCTGCAGCATGCCGCCCTGGGCGCCTAGCTTGTCGAGCATCTTCTTATAGGTGTCGAACAGCTCCGCGCCGCTCTTGTCCGCAAGGCACTCCCAACGACAGTCATCCGGAAGACCGGTCGGCCTGTTGTAGGGGGGCTTGCTGTACTCGTCTGCCATCTTGAGGAAGAGCAGATAGGTGAGTTGCTCGAGATAATCGCTGTTGGAAACGCCATCGTTATAGAGGACGGTCGCCATGTTCCAAATCTTCTGGTTAATGGTGGATGCGCTCATGCGCTGCCTTTCTAGCTAATAGGTGTTATGCGACAAGCGCGTAGTTCATGTCGTCGAGAACGTCTTGGTACTTATCACCGAATAGGATGTAGAAACGCCCGAGGCCGCCCTTCTCCCCGAAAGGCGATAGGTCGAGGTCGTCAGAGTTCACGCTTCCCGAGGTAGAGATATGGTCGCGAATCATACGCAGCCAATCCATCTGCTCTTCGGTAAACTGGCCGTGGCCTGCGTTCTTGGAGAAGACCCAACTCTTGAAACGCTCCGCCACGCCCGCCTCGAAGGGCCGTAGGATCTTTTCCTGTCCGAGTTCGAATCGAATGACGGAAATGATGTCCATAATCTTGCCCACAGCGCTTCGCGCCGTAGCGACGGGTGCCCCCGCAACCTCGTATGCATGCCAGACCGTGTCGCAAGAGAGCCCATAGGGGGACGTTTTCAACGCATCGTGAACAGCTTTGACCATACGCAGCGTGATGGGGCGCTGTTTGTAGGTTTGACCGTAGATGATTTGCAACGCGTCCAGCTCATCCTTGTTGTCGGCAAGGAACTGTCTGAATGTTTGGATGACCTCTTTGGCGTGGTCCTCGCGATCGGTGTCCCAACCGGATGAAATGACAGCATCCAGGTTCTCATTATCTATAACCTGGTCGTGTGCCTTGCGCACGTTTTCGAGATAGTTTCTCAACTCCGCAGAGAACATCGGCTCTATCGCCTTTTCGACAAGCCGAGACTGGGCTTCCGCCAGCCTGGCTCGCTCTTCTTCGGTTGCTTCTTGAACATCATCGCTAAGGATAAACCCGGCTTCCTTTGCTATCTTGTCCTCGTCGAAAGCATCAAGCATATCTCTGGCGATATCGTTCACAGAGGCCCCGTCAGCGAGCTCGGCGGCCTTCTTTCGCTCGCCATTGTCCATGACGGCGGCGAGTCGAAGAAGCCGGCCGGCGAGTGAGGTGACGGTATCGTCATCGCGCGCACCCATGGCGACGCTCATCATGAGCTCTTTCAAGCTTACTGAGGGCTTCCGCTCAAGCTGCCTTGTTTCAGTCTTCAGGCTCTTCGTGACGCCAACGCAATCGACAACCACGTAGCGGCACTTGTTCGTTGTCGCTGACGGCGAAACGCGAGCCAGGTCATCATGGCCGAGCGTACGACGCCCGCGGCCAAGCATCTGCTCGAAGTAGTTTTTAGAACGAACATCTCGCATGAAGACAAGACACTCGAGAGCTTTGACATCGGTACCAGTAGCGATCATGTCGACGGTCACGGCTATGCGTGGATAGAATTCGTTGCGGAATGCCGCAAGTACAGACTTGGGGTCCTCTTCAGCGTTATAGGTTATCTTCTTGCAGAACTCGTTCCCGCGCCCGAATTCTTCGCGCACAATGTTGATGATGTCGTCCGCATGACTGTCTGTTTTGGCAAAGATGAGAGTCTTGGGTATTTCCTTGCGGCCAGGAAACATAACCGTTGTGACCTTGTCGCGGAACTCGCGGATGACGGTGCGTATCTGGGACGGGTTGACAACATCGCGGTCCAGTTTACCCTTGTCGTATTCCAAATCCTCGTCGTTCTGCTCCCATCGCTTCTCACGGGAAAGGCGATCCCTCTTTTCAACCAGACGCTCGGTAATCGTCGCGCCGTTCTTGCTCACATCAGTTTCGATGATGTAGGTATCGCCGCCGACATTGACGCCGTCAATGACTGCCTCCTCATGGGTGTATTCACTCACGACGTTCTGGTTGAAAAAAGAATAGGTTCGCTTGTCAGGCGTAGCAGTAAGCCCGATGAGAAAGGCATCGAAGTAATCGAGGACCTGCTGCCAGACGTTATAGATAGAACGGTGACACTCATCGATGATGATGAAATCGAAGTATTCAGGCGGGTAAGCCGAGTTGTACTCAACATCGCGTGGCCCGCCGACGAAGCGACCCTCACTAGGGGAAGATTCCTCGTCCGCCTCATCAAGTTCCTTGCCCTTGAGGATGGAGTACATGCGCTGAATAGTACTGATGCATACGTTGGAGCCATTGGGGATCTGCGAAGAGGTCAAACGACAGACGTTGTAAAGCTCAGGAAACAACCTCGCATCGTCGGTAGGCCTGTATTTGCGGAACTCCTCCTCGGCCTGTTCCCCCAGGTTCTTTGTGTCAACAAGGAATAGAATGCGCTTTGCCTTGGCAAATTTGAGTAGACGATAAACGTTGGTAATGGCGGTATATGTCTTGCCAGCACCAGTGGCCATTTGGATTAACGCGCGCGGGCGATTCTCCTCAAACGTCTTTTCGAGTTTTAAAATTGCATTTATTTGACACTTGCGATAGCCGGCGGTCTCGAAGTCGGGAAAAGACTTAAGTCTATTCCGAAGAGTGCCAGAATCCTTCAGCCAACTACGTAGCTGTTCCGGTCTATGAAAAGAGAAGATCTCGCGAGAGCGGTAGTCTTTATCGTGGTAGTCGCAAAAGCGGACCAGGACGTCGGTCGCCTCGTAGACAAAGCGAATGTCAATATTCGTAGTGGCATATTTGAATTCACTCTCGGCGTATTTCTTTGACTGCTCGGCTACCGCTGTTAGCTTCTCGCCCTTGTTGTGTTCCTTGGCTTCAATTAACCCGCAGGGGGTGCCATCAACAAAGATAAGGTAATCACATGGCCCAGAAGTCGTTTGCCACTCACGGACAACGACACCGCAGGCCGCTGCGGGATTGAACTCTTTAACGTCCTGAACGACATATCCAGAAGCGCTCAACTTTTCATCGATAACAAGACGCGCTTTTTCCTCGGGGCTCACCCAACCGCCAGCCTTTCTCGATGCCGCAAACTAATATGCCAGCGTCCTAGAACATACATAAGAACATTTTATCAGGCATTAGACAGCAGCGTCTATCTCTGAGCAAAAGCAGCGAGCGTTCTGGAGGAACGGTCGCTGAAGCGCGGTAGACCCCGGGCCCATCGGCGACGCAGCACATGTCCTAGAAAGTCAGAGAGAAACGCTCTATGTTTAGAAGCAAACGGATGGTCTTTCCAAAAGAAACACGAGAAGCGCATCAATTGAATTAAGGAAAGTTGAAGTACAGTAGGCAGCAGTGAATTTATCAATGGCCTTCAGTCACCCAAGTCCACCAGCCATTCTTAGCAAATTACCCAACCCCTCTGCCTTCAGCTTCAGCAGCAGGTCGCCCAGCTCGGGGCACTTGCTGGAGAGGCGCGTCTGGGCTCGCGCGCCCATCCCCCACCGCTGGCGGACTTCCTGGGCGCGTGGGCTCACGCGGTAGTCCCCGTCCATCACCTGCTTGAGCAGCTTGGCGGTCACGCGCGCATCGGCAAGGGCGCTGTGGGCGTGGCCCGTCGACTCATCGAGCTCGATGCCAAACCACGTTGCCGCGCCACCCAAAGAGATGCACTCGTGGCTGCCCACGTCCATGATCGAGGTATAAAACGCCTGCAGGTCGGCCCAGTCCGTAGGAAATGCGGAAAGATCAATGTGCTTTGCCTGGCACTCGGTCAAAAACTGTCGACGGTCCGCCCCGCTCCAACAGACCACCTGGACGGAGTAGCGACCGATCCAATCGCCGAGCCTTTTGATAACCATACAGAGCGGGTCGGCCATCGCGGTGTCCACGGCCGATATCCCCGTAAGCTCGCGGACGGGGAATGCAACGCCTTCGGTAAATTCCGTCTGCACAAACTGCGAGAACTCGCCCATAACGTTGCCGTGGTAATCGAGCTTGACGGCGCCGATCTCGATAATCTCATTGCGCAGTCCACGGCGCTGGCGCTGCTTTGGCACCGGCGCAAACTCAAAGTCCAGCACAATCTGGCGCGCAAAGTTCGTCGTATCGACAGCCGAGATACACGGTGTCTTTTCAGCTGACACGGTTAGGGCCTTTCTCCGTCAACTGCCGCTTGGTTACATAAGCGGCTACATTGTCGTAAGGATAGGCGTCCGTGCGGACATGAAGGCGGGACGCAATGCCATGCGCGCCAGGCACTCGCCACACAGACGGCCCCAAGGGAGTCGCCAGCTCTATTCAAATGCATGAAAAAGTTTAGGCCCGGTGACTTGAATCAGCGGTCATCCCGGGCCCATCAATATGCAGTGTACCTACAGAGGGCTGGTTAATCAAACGGGCTTTCGGCGACGAAGACCTGCGCGTCTATCCCCAATCGCCCAGCGCCGTCTTCTGCCGCCCTTACGAAAGGCTGCTATTCGAAGGAATCACGTTGCTGTTATTATCGAACATATATTCGTATTTATGACCACGCTTTGATAGAATGGCAGTTGTTGACGGCAGTTCCATGTGCCGGGCAGCGCCCTCCATGCGACGGGAGATGATGCCCATGACCGATCTGATTGATTTCGTGAAGCTCCTGACCGCTTTGGTCTCGCTCCTCACGGCGCTTATCGGACTTTCCGAGGCACTTAAGCAGCGTACGAAGCAAAAGAAGAGGGGTCGACGCCGTTAAGGCATTGACCCCTTGAACTAAGTAACGGCGCTGCCCAGCTATCACCCTTGGGCTGCCGTCGACTTTATTCTACCCACGGTTGCCAGGTTTAACAAATGAATTTTCAGTAATGGAGCCTCGGAGCACGCTCGCTCAACCACCTGGCCATCGGATTAGCCGGATTCTGGGACACGCCTTCCGTCCCAGGCCTCTACCGGAAAATGCGTCCCACCCTGAGGCTCGATTCCGGGACACGGTTTCCG
>JAIJJM010000167.1 GCA_022728415.1 Collinsella sp.
GTGGTTGATCCGGACCTTATCTGGTCATCACCTGACGGAGAAATACGTCGCTACGACAGTCGCCTAAACATAATCTGTCGCGAGTGCCGGAAGAGCGAAGTTATGCAGCGCATACTGGCTTTCTATCAGGGTAATTTTCAGGACGTGGCGCAGTGAGTGCACCGGCAACCATTCTTGATATGTGCTGTGGCAGCCGCATGTTCTGGTTCGATAAGTCTGACGAACGGGCGATATTCAGCGATATCAGAAAAGAAGGATACACATTACGCAATGGGAGACGCTTGATTATCAGCCCTGACATTATCGCAGATTTTCGTGCATTATCATTTGCAGACGCATCTTTTTCGATGGTTGTATTAGACCCTCCGCATCTTGAGAGTGTTGGTGATAACGCCTGGATGGGAAAGAAATATGGACGGCTGAATAAAGATGCCTGGCGTGATGATTCGCGACAGAGATTTAAAGAAGCCTTTCGGGTGTTGAGGCCGCACGGCGTTCTGATTTTTTAATGGAATGAAACGCAAATACCGGTAAGCCAGATTCTGGTACTGACAGACAGAAAACCTGTTATCTGTCAACGAACAGGGAAAAAACGATAAAACCCACTGGATTATTTTTATGAAAGAGGCATCCAGTGAGTAGATTCGTAAGGCTACAGATACGTATATCTGAATAATTAAATTCAGTTCTGTAAATAAAATTTAATCCTTAACCGGATGGATTTCTGCACCCTCAGAACATCAGGAGGCCGCCCGAAAGGGCGGTAGTGAAATGCGAAAGTTCAAAATTATTATTGAAACGGGAATAGCTGGTGGAGATTTTGAGGATGTATTCGAAGTGGACGATGACGCAACACCTGAGGAAATTCATGACGGAGCATAAGAAATTTTCTTTAACTACTGCAATTACTCATACCACGAAATAAAAGACGATGAGGAAGAACAAAGTGGCTGATTTTTGTTCAGCTAAATATAACATCAGTTTTGAAGAGCGGGATGAACTATTAATGGACTATGGTGAGTTACGCGGTGGAAGTGCTGCTGATGTCGAATCCTAGCGTGATGACTATGAAGCGGGAAAAACTCCGGTCGAAGCATATTGTGATGAGTGGGGCGATGAATGAGCGAGATTAATTATCAGGAAGGGCATGAAACGGCGGGGCAAGCAAAACCAGTGGCATGGCGATATCGCTACGTGAAAAAAGGCGTTACGGACTTTCAGGGGAAGTAGTGGTCTGGTGACTGGAAATATGTACCGAAAAAAGAGGATTGTAACGACAGGCCGAACTATCAAATTCAGGCCTTATTCACTGCCTCACCAGTCCCAGTTACATCAGAAGAACTGGTTAAAGCTGTGCACTTTTATGAACAACTAAAACGCGAAAATCCACCAACATCCGGCAACTAGATTAATGGATTAACTATGTCGGTTAAACGACCAGCCAACTGAAAAAGCGGAAACCTGATTACAGGTTGCCAGATAAGGCAATGAGCTACCTGGCGCGGAACGGACTGATAAGTATGGGGAATGTTTTACGATGAACCTTTAGACTAAAGAGTTTGTAACGCTATGTAAGTGATTTTTTCTGGTTTAGATATTTATATGTCCGGCCAAATTGAGGTGTGTTTAAATGTAATTGCACATTGATTGTAGGAGGAATAATGAAAAACGCATTGCAGTTTTTGTTTGTTGCGTTCTGGTTGTTCGCATCATGTATGCCCATCATCTTCACAGCAAGGTATATGGAAAAAGTTGATGTTTTGATATTAATATTTGGATATATAAATGCCCTTTTTTTAGGGGTGTTCATGGCGGTCATGTGCATTGAATACTGGCGGTAAATACAGCGAACTCCATTGGTTTAGTTGGATATTTACTGTGCTGGACAAAAACGGTTTGCGGGGAAATCTTAGTTAAGTAGAATGACTGCGGGTGCTTGAGGCTATCTGCCTCGGGCATGGACACCAACGGCAGATAGAGAAAAGCCCCAGTTAACATTACGCGTCCTGCAAGACGCTTAACATTAATCTGAGGCCAATTTCATGCTAGACACATGTAGGTTAGCCTCTTACGTGCCGAAAGGCACGGAGAAGCAGGCTATTGTTAACACCAAGCTGTAATGTCCCCTTTGAACCATTCTAAAATGTCCCCAGACAATTCTCTGGGGGATTTTTCATGATCAAAGAGACTGTTACGATGAGTCATAAGGAACTCCACCGACTTCAGATTATTCAGGAACAAGCTGCGGCACGCATTGGCATTTCTATTCGGCAGGTTAAACGTCTGGTGCAACGGTATAGAAATGAAGGGCCTTCTGGTCTGGTTTCCCACCGACGTGGAAAGCGTCCTAATAATTCCTTTTCTACTGAATTCAGAGCAACAGTAATTTCACTCCTCAAAGGCCGTTACGCTGATTTTGGACCTACGTTTGCGTGCGAAAAATTGCGCGAGATACACGGTTTATCTTTATCCGTTGAAACTCTCAGAAAGTGGATGATAGAAGAGGGGTTATGGCGTGAACGCCGTCGTAAAATTGCCCGTATATATCAACGCCGCATGCGACGACCATCTTACGGTGAACTGATCCAGATTGATGGCTCACCTCATGACTGGTTTGAAAATCGAGGCCCCAGATGTACACTGATCGTTTTCATTGATGATGCCACCAGTGCGTTGATGGCGTTGCGTTTTGTGCCTGCTGAAACAACCCGGGCTTACATGGAAACCCTCCGGGGTTACCTTAATGATCATGGCGTACCGCTCGCTCTCTACTCTGATAGACACAGTATATTCAGGGTAAATAACCCAGAGCGGGAAGGTGAGCTGACCCAGTTCACTCGTGCGATAAAGACACTGGGCATCGAGCCAATCCATGCCAACAGCCCGCAGGCAAAAGGGCGGGTAGAGCGCGCCAATCAGACACTACAGGACAGGCTGGTCAAAGAAATGCGGCTTCAGAATATCAGTGATATTGAAACAGCAAATGCATGGTTGCCGACCTTTATTGAAGCCTATAACAACCGGTTCGCTACGTCGCCTCGTACTACTGATAATGCTCATCTTGATGTGCACCATTCTGAAGAGGAACTGGGTTATATCTTCAGCCTACAGGCGAAGCGCGTTCTGTCTAAAAATCTCACTTTCCAGTACAAAAGCAGTGCGTTTCAGGTACGCAGTGAGGGCCGGGGATATCGACTTAGGCATTCGGTTGTTACTGTATGCGAGAACTTTGACGGTGAAATTAACGTTCTGTATGACGGGAAAGCGCTGGGCTGGGAAAAGTATGTTGATGGCCCGGAGCCTATACCACTGGATGATGAAAAGAGTGTCCATGAACGAGTGGATAATGCCCGTATTGATTTACGCTCAAAATACTATGTTAAACCTAAAGCTGACCATCCCTGGCTTACGCGCCGAACGCAAAGTCATCAGCAAGTTAAGCCCCCGAAGTTACCTAAAAAGAAGCCTGATCCCGATAAAAAAGATTGAAACCAAGATCGATTCGGTTGAGTGCATATCCATTCATAGGGTAGATTCTTAAGTCGCGTTTCTGGTGTTCATTTTCGGGTGGTTTGTTACTTGTTTTACCGGGGATATGCCAGAAACGCGCTGAGTCAGTCTGGGCGGTGCGCGTAATGAGGTGTTATGGTAAATAGCCTATGCTAATGTCCGCTAAGAGCAAGAAGCGGAAGTTGGCAGTTTTGTGGACTGTCCCCACAAAAGTGACTACAGAAATAGTTGCAATTCATAATTGATCATGGGTTGTCAGTTAAACTCGTGGCGATTTAAATAGACTAATTGGGAGTGCGTCCATTACTTATATCTTGTAATGTTAACTATCAGAAATGATACAAAGATAATATGTCTTTAAAGAAAAGGCTGATGGCGAAAAGTGGCCCGATGAGGGCCACAATACGGCTGTCACTTAGACGTAAATATCAATGGTGCCAGCGGTATTTGTATCGTCTTTTTTCTCTTCTTTTTTATCAGGCTGAACTGTCGCGTCTTCATTCTTTTTCTCTGCCTGCTGCCTTAACAACTGCTCCAGTTGAGCCCAGAGGCTTTCAATTTGCTTCTGTACCAATGCAGCCATTTCTTTTTTCTGCTGTGTCGTCATCCCCTCTTCCGATGAGATTTTCCCAAGCTTTTCAGTCAGCACCTGAATTTGTCTTGTGATTTTGGCTATTTCTGATGTTCCTTCCGGGGCGGAGTTGTTTGAAATAACGGTTGAGGTATTTCCCTGAATTGTGACAGACATAGATTTCTCCTTTTAAAAAAGCACTATCGGCATGCACAAAAAAATCTTTAATCGTATTTCTTGTGTCATTAATTGTTTGATGTTCAGATTGTTTTCCTCGCGGGCTGGCGCGCCTCAGAAAGTAAAGCTTGTTGACAGGGGTAAACGTTCGGCAATAATTTTCTGCCGCATGCGGGTGTTGCATAAAACGTGTTACGTTCCTTTATCGACAGGTCAGGTCACCGCTCACCCGCCGACGAGAAAGCAACACTGACATGCTAAAGCAAAAAATAGATGAATAAGTTGAGTTGTGCATATGTAGCCTGACCGTCACAAAGTATATGGTGTCTGTACCAGTAAGATGATGGCCGGACTCTTTAAAAACGAGCTGACCTGCACAATACAGGATGGACTTAGCAATGGCTGCTCCTGGCACAAAGCGGACAGTGATCACCGTTCTTACGACTACTTTCTGACTTCCTTCGTGACTTGCCCTAAGCATGTTGTAGTGCGATACTTGTAATGACATTTGTAATTACAAGAGGTGTAAGACATGGGTAGCATTAACCTGCGTATTGACGATGAACTTAAAGCGCGTTCTTACGCCGCGCTTGAAAAAATGGGTGTAACTCCTTCTGAAGCGCTTCGTCTCATGCTCGAGTATATCGCTGACAATGAACGCTTGCCGTTCAAACAGACACTCCTGAGTGATGAAGATGCTGAACTTGTGGAGATAGTGAAAGAACGGCTTCGTAATCCTAAGCCAGTACGTGTGACGCTGGATGAACTCTGATGGCGTATTTTCTGGATTTTGACGAGCGGGCACTAAAGGAATGGCGAAAGCTGGGCTCGACGGTACGTGAACAGTTGAAAAAGAAGCTGGTTGAAGTACTTGAGTCACCCCGGATTGAAGCAAACAAGCTCCGTGGTATGCCTGATTGTTACAAGATTAAGCTCCGGTCTTCAGGCTATCGCCTTGTATACCAGGTTATAGACGAGAAAGTTGTCGTTTTCGTGATTTCTGTTGGGAAAAGAGAACGCTCGGAAGTATATAGCGAGGCGGTCAAACGCATTCTCTGAACCAAAGCATGACATCTCTGTTTCGCACCGAAGGTGACACTTCTGCTTTGCGTTGACAGGAGAAGCAGGCTATGAAGCAGCAAAAGGCGATGTTAATCGCCCTGATCGTCATCTGTTTAACCGTCATAGTGACGGCACTGGTAACGAGGAAAGACCTCTG
>JAIJJM010000168.1 GCA_022728415.1 Collinsella sp.
ACACCCTTGCCAACCAGCCGACCTTCCCGTGGCACATGGAAAACCTGCGCACCTATATCACCGCCACAAACGATTTTCCGCAGACGGCGACGTGGCGCGGCGCCGAGCTTAAGCCCTATGGCGCGGGTGCCGGCATGCGCGGCATTCCCGGCGACTGCTATTCGCCGAGCCGTTTTGTAAAGGCGGCGTACCTCAATGCCAATTATCCGCAAAAGGAGAGCGAGGCCGAAAACGTGATTCGCATGTTTCGCTCGCTCGAGGGCGTGATGATGGTCGAGGGGGCGTCCAGGATGGGCGATGGCAAGTTCGAGAAGACCATCTACACCGGATGCTTTAGCGCGCGTACGGGCAATTATTACTACGCGACGTACGAGGACCCTTCGATTCGCTACGTGAGCCTGATGGATGCCGAGGGTGCGAGTCCCGATAAGCTCGTGGTTCCCGAGCCGCGCCGTTCGTAGCCGATAGCTTTACTGCAATGCAATGCGGCCCTGCATCTCCTGTGAGGTGCAGGGCCGCTGTCATCGATGTGCGACGTCGCTAGAAGTTAGCGTCGTTGAGTTGTTCGCTCTCGAGGCCGTCGAGTTGTTGCTGTTCGGGCGTCTCGGCGACGCTCTCGAGCAGCTCGGTGGGGTCGACGTTCATGTCCCTACCGGCTTCGTTGCCGTTGACCAGGTCGCCCGAGAAGATATCGACATCCATTTCCTCGGCTTCCTCGATCTGAACCTCGAGCGGCACCTGGGTGCGTACGAGTTTGACTGCCGGACGCATACGGGCAAAGAGGGGCACGTACTCGATGATGATGGCCGAGTTCTCGAGACCATACCAACGTGCCGGGCTTCCGCAGGCGCGGCGGACGGCGTACTTGATAGCCATGACGCGATGGTCGTTGCGGTTGATGTCCGTCTCGGGGGCAAGCATCTTGCGTAGCATGCAAAAACGGAAGTCGCCCACGTTGCCGCGCGTCTCGTAGATGGAGTAGGTGTGGTGCTGCGGCGGCAACTCACCCGATGCCATCAGGTCGCCAACGATCTGGCGCAGGTAGGCATTAACGCGCTGGTTGACCTTAAAGCCCAGGTTCAGGCGCACGCGGAACAGGAAGTCCGTGCCAAAGGTCTCAACGGAGTATTCGTGCGTATAGGGCTCGTCGGTAACGTGCACGTTGATGAACCAGTATGCCTTGGCGCGCTTGGGATGCTTGTCCAAGATGGAGTAGAGCACGTCGCGGTCGAGTGTGAGCGGGTCGGGGCTGTTGGTGAGGAACACCAGATTGTCGGCGAGCACGGGATAGGTCTCGTCACTGCGCAGGCGATTGAGCTGGTCGATGTACTTGGAGACGGGCAGCAGAATCGTCTGCGTGCGCTCGATGGCGGTGCCGCGGCGCCACACATACATAAGGCCAAACAGCAGCGAGGCCAGGAAGATCATGACGTAGCCGCCGTCAAAGAACATGGTGAGGCACGAAGTGAAGAAGCACAGCTCAATGGCACCAAAGAGCAGGGCGAAGACGCAGGCACCCAGCTTGTGTTTGAGGATGCCGGCGATGTAGCTCGTCAAAAGCGTCGTGGTCATGAGCATGGTCACGGTAATGGCGAGGCCGTAGGCGCTCTCCATGCGCTCGGAGTTCTGGAACAGCAGCACGATGAAGATGCAGCCGACCCACATGATGTTGTTGACGAGCGGAATATAGAGCTGGCCCTTGGTGTCGCTGGGGTAGTGGATGCGCAGGTGCGGCATAAGGTTGAGACGCGTGGCCTCGGATACCAGCGAGAACGAGCCGGTGATGAGCGCCTGCGAGGCGATGATCGCCGCTACGGCCGAAAGCACGATGGCAAAGGGGCGCAGGGGCTCGGGAAGCATCATATAGAACGGGTTGACGATATCCATCGCGAGCATCTGGGGGTTGGAGTTATTGGCGAGCAGCCATGCCCCCTGACCCAGATAGTTGAGGATGAGCGCTGCCTTAACAAACGGCCAGGATGCGTAGATGTTGGCCTTGCCCACATGACCCATGTCCGAGTAGAGCGCCTCGGCGCCGGTCGTTGACAGGAAGACAAAGCCGAGCACCATAATGCCCGAGTGGTTGATGGGCGAGAACAGGAACATGATGCCGCGGATGGGGTTGAGCGCGCGCAAGATGGACAGGTTGCCGAGCATGTTGAACAGACCGGCACCAGCCAAGAACAGGAACCACAGCGTCATGAGTGGGCCGAACAGCTTGCCGATCGACGAGGTGCCGGCACGCTGCATGGCAAATAGGCCGCAGATAATGATGATGGTAATAATGATGACGTTGGTTTGCCCGTCACCCAAAAGCGCGTGGCCCCACTCGATGGTGCGCAGGCCCTCAATGGCCGTGGTGACCGTGACCGCGGGGGTGAGGATGCCGTCGGCGAGCAGCGCCGCGCCGCCGATCATGGCGGGGAGAATCAGCCACGGCGCCACCTTGCGCACGAGACTGAACAGAGCGAAGATGCCGCCTTCGTTGTGGTTGTCGGCCTTCATGGCGATTACCACGTACTTGACCGTGGTCACGAGCGTCATGGTCCAGATGACGAGCGAAAGCGCGCCCAGAATCATATCCTCGCTGACGGTGCCGATGCCGCCGTTGTTGGCGACGATTGATTTCATGGTGTACATAGGGCTCGTGCCGATGTCGCCATAGACGACGCCGAGCGTAACGAGCAGCATGCCAGCGGAGAGGGGAATGGCTCCGTGCCCGCCCTGCCCATGCCGGCCTTGGAGGTTTGCCTCCAATTTGGTGTGTGCCACGTGGACTCCCTTAGACATCCGGTTATCCGTCCTGAGTAGATAACTTATATGCCGCTTTTATACATACAAGAGCAGTTTGGCACATCAGGTTGTTTTAGACAATAATTCCCCATCTGGGGATTATTCATGTACGCAGGTAGCATTTTAAAGCAGGGGCGCATCCGCTGAATGGCGTGCTGCAATGTGAGAACTGCGGACACGCCCCGGCTTTGAAACTGAATGAAGAGGGGGCTTTTAGGCGCGTGCTGTCTGGGCGATGCCGGCTTTGGCGCCTGCGCGTTTGTCGGCGAGTTCGCAAAAGAGCGCGCCGCCGATGATAAGTGCGGCGCCCATCAGGCGGACCGGTGTCATGGCTTCGCCCAAAAGGGCGGCCGAGAACACGACCGCCGAAAGTGGCTCGAGGTAGCCGACGACCGCGACGGTCTGTACGGGCAGTTTGGCGACGGCGCTAAAGTAGAGCAGGCAACCGATGCCGGTATTGACGACACCGAGCATGCCGACGGCGCGCCAATCAATGCTGGCGGCGACACCGGCGGACAGGAATGGGGGGATGCCCTGCGTGATGAGTGTGAGGGTCAGCGCGGTCACAAAGGCGGCGCTCACCTGGAGCGCGGAGTTTTCGAGGCCTTCGATGTGTGGCGCACCCTTGCTGGCGATGACCATCAGCGCGTAGCAGAAGGCCGAGGCGATGCCGCAAGCGATACCTGCAATGGGCATATTGCCGCCGAGGCCTTGTGCCGCAATGAGAAAAGCACCGCACGCAACGGCGATAAAGCCGGCGATTTTGCCGCCGGTCAGCTTTTCGCCAAAGATGAGCGGGGAGAGCGCCATGACAATGATGGGGCCGCAGTAGTACAGCAGCGAGGATATACCGACGCCGATCGTCTGGTAGGCGCGGAACAGAAAAATCCAGCTGGCGCCCAGCGCGGCTCCCGAGAGGAGGAGGGCTGCTGCTTCGCGGGGGCGAGATGGCGCCTGCAACGTATGGCGTTGGGTGATGATGAGGATGGCGACAAGCGAGAGTGCGCCCAAAAACGTGCGGAGTAGCACGATATCGGAGCTCGGCAGCGCGATGGCAGCGGCGATGACGCCGTTGGAGCCAAACAATAGCAATGCTGCTAAGTACGTAAACAGTCCGTTGTTCATGCGCTGACATCCCCTCTATATCTGAGCATGTTCACTATGGGTGAGGTGGCTTTAGAAGAAAAGAGAATATAATGCATGGATAACATGACAAAAACTCATGCAAAGGTGGAGGGATGGCTTGGAAACGAATATTCAAAAGATGCAGGTGCTGCTGGAGACGGTGCGCGCCGGAAGCTTTACGCGTGCTGCCGAGCGCTTGAGCTATTCGCAGTCGGGCGTGAGCCGTATGGTGGCCGATCTTGAGGCCGACTGGGGCTTTAAGGTGCTTGATAGAAGCCGCGAGGGCGTAGTGCTTTCTGCCGATGGACGGCAAGTTATGCCAGCGGTCGAGGCGTTATGCGAGGAATTTGTTCGTTTGCAGCGACGGGTGGATGAGATGCGTGGGCTCATGCGCGGCAAAATCTACATCGGTACGTTTTCGAGTGTGGCGACCCACGTGCTGCCGCCGGTGATTGCACGGTTTCGCGCTGATCACCCGGATGTCGATTACGAGCTGCTGATGGGTGATTACTCCGAGATTGAGCAATGGGTGGCGGAAGGCCGCTGCGACCTGGGCTTTATTCCGCGTGAGCCACGCGGCGCCGGCATGGCGTCGCGGCCGTTGGTACAAGACGAGCTGATGGCCGTGGTGCCTGCGGACTCCTCGCTTGCCACCGCGGAGGTCGTCTCTCTTGCCGATTTGGCCAACGAGCAGTTTATTCTGCTGGAACGCGGCACCGATGACGAGATTACGCCGCTGTTTCGTCGGGCGGGACTGACAGTGCGCTCAAAACTGTCGACCTGGGATGACTATGCGATTATGGCCATGGTCGAGGACGGCCTGGGCGTGAGCATTCTTCCCGCGCTCATCTTGCGCCGCTGTCAGTTCGATGTTGCCGTGCGTTCGCTCGAGGGGCATCCTCATCGGCAAATCAATGCGATATATCGCGCGACTGATGTTTCGCTTGCCGCCGCCCGATTCCTTGAATACCTCTAAACGTGTACACGTCATTGTCCGCCTTGGGCAAATCTTGGAGTTCGGTACATTTTCTTATGAAATTGAACTTTCGAATGAGGTGCCGCGCTATACTGCTACCTAAATTGAACCTTGGTTCAATTCGTGTTCTATAAATTGAACTTTGCCAGCAAGGAGGTTCCTGTGGCCCAAGAGACGTTTAGCGATCGCCTGCGACAGGCTATGTCCGATCGCGACGTTCGACAGTCGGACGTGATTCGTGCATCGGAGATGTTCGGCAAAAAACTCGGTAAGAGTCAGATGAGCCAATATGTGAGCGGCAAGACGATCCCGCGGCGCGATGTGGCAGAGCTGCTTGCCCGCATTTTGGAGGTCGATGTTACCTGGCTGCTCGCCGGTGACGCCGATCAAAGCGAGGCATCATCGCCCCGCAACGTTTCTAGGCCCGAACCCCATCCCTCAGCTCAAATTCCAAGGAGCACCACCATGCGTACTTTTTCTAAATCCACCAAGCTCGATAACGTCCTGTATGACGTGCGCGGTCCTGTCGTCGACGAGGCCGCCCGTATGGAGGACGAGGG
>JAIJJM010000169.1 GCA_022728415.1 Collinsella sp.
CCCAGATGTCGATGACGTGGTCGACACGCTGGAACTTGTCCCAGTGATAGGCGACGTCGGAGGCGAAGTAGGTGTACTCACCGTCGGACTTGATCAGCACGCGGTCCTTGTCGTCGCCCAGATCGGTGGAGCGGAACCACAGGGCGCCGTCCTTGGTGTAGAGGTAGCCCATCTTGTCGAGCTTCTCAAAAGCGCGGTCGACGGCGGAGGTGCCGGCGGTCTCGCCCTCGGTGTCCTTCACGTACAGGGAGCGCTCGGAGAACCAGCGGTCAAAGTCGCAGTTGACGGCGTGGCAAAGGTCGCGCATGTTGTCGACCATCTTTACGTAGCCGCGCTCGCGGAAGCTCTCCATGCGCTCCTGCGGATCAGCGTTGACCCACTTATCACCGTCGGTGCGCCAGAACTCGGCGGCCTCGTCGATGATGTAGTCGCCGCCGTAGGAGTCCTTACCCAGAGTCTCGGCAAAGTTGTCCTGGTAGGGATGGGTCTCGGGGTGCTCGTCGCTCTCGTCGGCGACAAAGGCATCGCGGTCGGCGATCAGAATCTTGTGAGCCTCATTAATGTCCACGCCCTGCTTGGCGATGATGTCGGCAAGCTGCATATAGCGCGTGCTGATGGAGTTACCGAAGGTGTTCATCTGAGAGCCATGGTCATTGATGTAGAACTCACGCTGGATGTCGTAACCAGCGTGGTCCATGACGCGGCAAAGAGAATCGCCCAGCGCGGCCCAGCGGCCATGACCGATGTGCATGGGGCCGACGGGATTGGCGGAAACGAACTCGACCTGAGTCTTCAGGCCACCGCCGACGTTGGACTTGGCGAAGTCCATGCCTTTCTCGCGGGCCTCGCCAAAAATGGCATTCTTGACGGCAACGGAGAGGTAGAAGTTGATGAAACCGGGGCCGGCGATCTCGACCTTCTCGATCGCGGGGTCCTCGGGCATATGGGCAACGACGGCCTCGGCGATCTTGCGCGGGGCGCAGTGAGCCAGCTTGGCGGACTTCAGGGCCATGGTGGAGGTCCACTCGCCATGAGAAGTGTCAGCCGGTCGCTCGATGGCGCAATCGTCAAGTTCAAATGCGGAAAGGTCGCCGGCCTCCTGGGCCGCAGCGAGCGCAGCGCGTACCAGTTCTTCAATCTTCTCGGGCATAGATCCTCCTTGTGTTAAAGCCCCCGAGCTCTTGGTCACTCGTAGGGCAAAAGCCAGAGTTTGTAGCACTCTATCACAAGCGACGCACACTGTCGCAGGGTAAAGCCAATCGATATTGCATATGCACAAAAATGACTACTGCCTACGATGAGTCACTCAAAGATGGCGGTCTGCCTGCAGATTATGCACGCGTTGGAACTGTATTAACATGTGAATGAGCGGTGCATTTTATCGAATACTCTTACCTATCGGAGTTGTGTGCTTTTCCTGCATAAAGTGAAGGTTTGCGCACGTCAGCGTGGTATTCTAGACATACGCAAATTCGTATAAGTTGGAGGTAGCATGTTCTCAATCGGTCAACACGTCATTCATCCGGGTCAGGGAGTCTGCACCGTCGTCGGTTTTAGGGACGACACGCCGCAGCCCATGCTGTTGCTCGAGACCAAGCAGGGGCATGCTCAGACGGTCCTTATGTATCCCGTGGCGCAGGCCGACCGTTTGCATTCCGCTATCTCCCAGCAAGATGCCAAGCATCTGCTGAGCCACTTTAACGAGCTCGAGTGCGACACCTTTACCGAGCGCAACAGCTCGCTCGAGGAGACGCACTTTAAGCAGCAGCTTAAGCTGGGCGCACCCGAGACGGTCCGCGTGGCAAAGACCATGATGCACCGCATTCGCCAGGCCGAGGAAGCCGGCAAAAAGCCCAGCTCATACTACATGCGTGTGCTCAAGGAGGCAAAGCGCCGCTCCGTTGAGGAGTTCGCCGTCGCTCTGGGCGTCACCGAAGAAGACGCCGAGGCCTGCCTAGCCCAAGCCGCCCTCAACTAACCCGCCAAAAAGGGACAGGTTTATTTTGGCAGGTTTTATCTGGCAAAACGTCAACGAACAATTAGTAAATGGCCGGGCGCTCCGTTTTGTTTTGAGCGCCCGGCCATTCTTCTATCGCCGCAGAAATGCTTGAAGCCCATTTGCGCTGACATCACGCGAGGGCCATCCAGATCAACGCAACAAAAGCACGCATTCACAACAGCGCGCCCGTCTTGCTCAATTATCATTAAAAAGCATCAATTTGAAAATGCAATAACATTTCGGCAGGTAGCAGCTATAGTCGGTGAACTGAATCTCGATAACCGAGACCTCCAAATGAGGTATCTTCAGCCCATCCAAGCTAAAGGAGGGACCATGCCGAGAAAGCCTCGTTCAAAGTCACCAACCGGTTATTTCCATGTCACATTGCGCGGAAACGGAGGACAATTGCTGTTTAACGGTGACGAGGACCGAATCGCTTTGCTTCACATCCTCGACGCAATCCTCCCTAAACACAATATTGAGCTTATCGCTTGGTGCCTTATGGGAAACCACATCCATCTCCTCATCGACGATCCGGACGACCGCAAGAGCGACGCGATGCACGCGATAGCCGTGTCGTTTGCGGGAAGATATAACGCGCGAATGGGGCATATCGGACACGTTTTTCAGGAGCGCTTTTGGGATTCGCCGATTAAATCGGAAGAGTATTTGCTTGAGGCAATTCGATACATTCATTTGAATCCACAAAAAGCAGGACTGGCGGCATACGACGAATATCCGTGGAGCAGCCATCGCGAGTATCTGATGAGCACCGGGTCACGGCCGCATATCACCGGCAGCGTTATCGACGCATTATTCCCGACACCTCGCTCATACCTTCAACTCATGGAAAGCACGCCGTCGCTTCCCTATCGCCCCAGCGCAACAGCCAAGGTACGCGAGGAAGATTTATGCGAATTTGGCGCGGCAATCGTGCAGAGTGTCGCAGGATGCGCCCCTACGGAACTTAAATCCGTCTCCAAGGCACTTCGCAATGAGGCGATACTCACGCTACGGAAAGAAGGGCTAACGATTAAGCAGGTTCAGCTGCTGACCGGACTGGGGATATGGATTATCAAGAATGCGGCCTAGCGTCGCGTTTGCCGAATTACGGATACGGCAAAGCATGGCTGCCCGCCGCGACGCGCCGCCATTCGCCGATGTGCCATGTCAAAAAGAAAACGCTTCCGCTGAATAACGTCCAACGGAGGCGTTTCCGCAGATAAAACCTGCCAAAATAAACCTGTCCCTTTTTGGCAGGTTAGGCCTGGAAGGAGTCGTGGTCTGGGGCGAAGGACTGCATGGCTGCGATGGTGCGGTCGAAGAGCTCGGGAAGCTCCCAGCCCAGCATCTCGGCACCCTGCGAAATTACATCGCGCGAGCAGCCGGCGGCAAAGCGCTTGTCCTTGAATTTCTTTTTGAGCGACTTGGTCGTAAAGTCCATGACGCTCTTGCTCGGGCGCATGATGACGGCGGCGCCGATCAGGCCGGTGAGCTCGTCGCAGGCAAACAGGATCTTTTCCATCTGCAGCTCGGGCTTGGGCAGCGAAGAGTTGAAATCGGACGTGTGCGTCTGGATGGCACGGATAAGCTCGGGGGTCGCACCCTCACCCTCAAGAATCTCGGCAGCATAGATGGTGTGGTTCATGGGGTCGTCCTCATGCTCCTCCCAATCCAGGTCGTGCAGCAGACCGACGATGCCCCAAAAATCTTCGTTTTCGGGGTCGAACTCGCGCGCAAAGTAGCGCATGGTGCCCTCGACGGTCTCGCCGTGCGTGATGTGGAACGGGTCTTTGTTGTGCTCGTTGAGCAGTTCAAACGCGCGGTCTCGGGTGATTCCGGCAGTAAGCGTCTGGGACATGGTCGATACCTCCAGTTACGTCAGTGCTAAGTCACGGTATCAATATCGTATATCGCCGTGGCGAAAGTCGAAAGGCCGAAAAGGCGGGCGGAAAACATGCCGGGCGAACGCGTCGCCCGGCAAAACCGCAGATAAAACCTACCAAAATAAACCTGTCCCTTTTTGGTAGGTTTAGGGGCGGACCTGGCCGGTGCCGCGGAGCTTGTATTTGTAGGTTGTGAGGGCCTCGGCGGCAAAGGGGCCTCGGGCGTGGAGCTTTTGGGTCGAGATGCCGATCTCGGCACCCAGCCCAAACTCGCCGCCGTCAGTGAAGCGCGTGCTGGCGTTGGCGTATACGGCCGAGGCATCGACTGCATCCAAGAAGCGCTCGCAGGCATCCTCGTCCTCGGCAACGATGGCCTCGGAGTGCATGGTACCGTAGCGGTTGATGTGCGCGATGGCCTCATCCTCGTTCGCCACGACCTTCACGCTCATCTCGAGCGCCAGATACTCGCGGCCCCAGTCCTCCTCAGTCGCGGCAACATAGTCATCGCCTTCGGCAAGCCCAGCGTCGGCGCATGCGGCGCGCGTGGCTTCGTCGCCGTGAATCAGCACGCCGTGGTCGTGCAGCACGGCAACGACTGCGGGCAGGAAGCGATCAGCAACGGCACGGTCGACCAGCAGCGACTCGGCGGCATTGCACACGCCCACGCGCTGGGCCTTGGCATTGACGATAATGTTAAGTGCCTTGTCAAAGTCGGCGGATTCATGCACGTAGATATGGCAGTTGCCCGTGCCTGTCTCGATCACCGGCACAAGCGACTCGCGCACGCAGCGCTGAATCAGGCCCGCACCGCCACGCGGAATGAGCACGTCGACGATGCCGCGGAGCTTCATGAGCTCGCCGGTGGCCTCGCGGTCGGTGGACTCGATCATCGAGATAGCCTCGCGCGGGAAACCCTTGGCCTCGAGTGCATCGGCCAGCAGTTCGGCAATCATGGCACACGAGTGATAGGCCAGCGAACCGCCGCGCAAAATGCAGGCGTTGCCGGTGCGGATGCAGATGCCCGCGGCATCGGCCGTCACGTTGGGACGTGCCTCGTACACCATGGCGACCAGGCCCAACGGCACACTCACGCGGGTCAAGTCCACACCGCTTGCAAGCACGCGATGATCGAGCACGCGGCCCACGGGATCGGGCAGCTCAGCGAGCTTCTCCAGGCCGGCAGCCATGCCCTCGACGCGCTCGGGCGTCAGCAGCAGGCGGTCGAGGAGCCCCGCCGAGGTCCCCGCATCGCGCGCGGCGGACATATCGAGCCCGTTGGCGGCCATGATGGAATCAGCGCCATCGCGCAGCGCCGCGGCCATGGCGCGCACAGCCTCCTGGCGCTGGGCATCGCTCGCCGTGGCAAGCGCGCCCGAAGCAGCCTTGGCCTCAATGGCAAGATCGTGAACGTAGGTGGCTATATCGACCGACATGGACGGCCCTTTCTCTTGGATGTTTGCCAACCATGGTAGCCGATTTATGCGCATCCTCGCTGACGGCGGTAGAATTGGTCAGCCCGAAACACCGCAATGAACGGAAGTACCGCATGGCCCTCATCACTTC
>JAIJJM010000170.1 GCA_022728415.1 Collinsella sp.
CAGCAGCGCCTGGGCATGATCGGACTGCGCATACTTTTGGGGATTCGCGCTCATGTCGTTATGGACAAGCTCGCGTGCCGCATCGGTGAGCTCGGGGTGCGACGCCAGATAGGTGCGCTCCAGGTAGGCGGGGATGTAGACGCTCGGATCCATTAGAGGTCTCCTCCCTTAAACGGCAAGCCCTGCTCGGCCGCGTGCAGGATGCGCTCGTCGATCTGGGAACGTACGATATCGTTGGTGGCGACCCAGGCGGCAAAGCTAGCGTTGTCGGGGGCGCCCAGGCCCTCCTGCAGCACCGGAGTCGCCTCGGACAGCGCAAGGACAAGCTCATCGGTAGAGCCCGGACCTACGTTGACGCGGGCATAGACGCCATCGGGAAACTCGGTTTGGAAGTAAAGTGCCTCGGCTGCGTGCGGGCACGAGCGCGCAAGGATACGCAGGTAGTGCTCGGCGCCTTCGTAGTCCAACTCGCGCCAGGCAGCGCTCATCAGCGCAATGAGCGTCCACGGGTCCAAGTCGCGCTCCGCATCCTTGGGGCGACGGCGCAGCGGCGTGTTGGCAAGATAGGGTACGGAGTGGGCAGAGCGAAAGCGCTTGAGCTCCTCGGCGGGGTATTCGAGCTTTGCCATGGCGAGCATCGCGGTGTGGCGGACGCCGGCGGGATCGTTGGGGGCAAAGTCGAGGCTGCGGTTTGCGGCTTCGAGCGACATGCGATAGCGGCCGCTAATGAGGGCGCGCGACGCCAAGGCGGCAAGCCAGCGCAGGTAGGGGCGGCGGGTCAGGTCGCCTGCGGCCTCACGCTCGTAGGGGTCCTGCGCCGAGGCAATCTTGAGCGCCAGATCGTGCTCCACTTCGTCGCACTTGGACACCAGATACTGCACGTATTCCTCGTTGGATTCGGCGGTGAGCGCGCACAGCATGCGCTGGGCATCCCAGTTGGCCGGATCGAGTGCGGCCGCCTCGCGGAGCATGTTCTCGGCAGCGGTCTCTTCTTGCTCGGCCTGGGTATCGTCAGGGATAAAGGGAATGCGGTAGTCGACGGTCTCGACTACTTTGGCAATCAGATGTCCGGCGCGGTCGCGATCGTGAACGATGAGCGGTGCGGGGTTGCGGGTGAATTGATCCATCAGACGCTCTACGGCGGGGCCGTCGGTGAGCGGGATATTGTCGCGGCGCAAGGCCTCAAGAACGAGGCGATGGCAATCCTCTTGAATGGGATCGAATGCCATGGGGCCTCCTTTGCTGCGGTTAGGGTTCAAATGTCTCTATATAACGTCCTAGTTTACCCGCATGTGACGTGCCGGGGGAGCCGCGCTCGGACATGCACTGTTGCACCACGAAGGCGGTTGTTAGACAGGTGTCTGCACGCTGGCCATACGACTCGTATCGCGGTGCCGTAAGCGGTCGATTTTGGGCGGCGAACGGTATACGTTTTGGAGCGTCGCGATGCCGCCTGAGGCATATGGTCAACCTTGATAAAACGTTTGCCCAGCTTGGGGCAATGACCGCAATGCAAGAGGTTCCAAGGATAGAAAAAACGTTTCATCATTGGCGGCTTTAGGTGAATAACTGACCAACTCGAACGGTAAAATAGTGTTTGTCTGAGCGTTGAGACGTTTAGACATCGCGCATTGTCATCGCCGACAACGCGCAAAACGGTCCTAACGGAGCCAATCGGGTGCTCCGTTATATACGCAAGTCTAAGAGGGGCTTGTTTAGGAGGCACAGCATGGGACGTTTTACCAATCCTCGCGATCTGTACTTTGGTGAGGGCGCTCGCCACGAGGTGAAGAACCTCAAGGGCAAGAAGGCCATCATCGTTTCTGGCGGCGGCTCTATGCGCCGCGGCGGGTTCTTGCAGGATGTTGAGGCCGACCTCAAAGAGGCCGGCATGGAGGTTCAGCTTTTCGAGGGCGTCGAGTCCGATCCCTCCATCGAGACCGTCATGAAGGGCGCAGCCGCTATGCGGGACTTCGAGCCCGACTGGATCGTTGCTATCGGCGGCGGCTCGCCCATCGATGCTGCTAAGGCCATGTGGGTCTTCTACGAGTATCCCGAGGAGTCCTTCGATAACATCATCCAGCCGTTCAGCTTCCCCGAGCTGCGTCAGAAGGCTCATTTCTGCGCCATCTCCTCTACCTCCGGCACCGCGACCGAGGTCACTGCCTTCTCCGTCATTACCGACTATGCCAAGGGCATCAAGTACCCGCTGGCCGACTTCAACATCACCCCTGATGTCGCCATCGTCGACCCCGAGCTCACCTACACCATGCCCGCCAAGCTGTGCGCTCACACCGGCATGGATGCTCTGACCCACTGCATGGAGGCCTACGTTTCTACCTTCGCCTCTATGTTCACCGACGCCAACGCTCTGCACGGCATCCGCGAGATCGTCGAGTGGCTGCCCAAGTCCTATGCTGGCGACCATGAGGCCCGTCAGCACATGCACGAGGCTCAGTGCATCGCCGGTATCGCCTTCTCCTCGGGCCTGCTCGGTATCGTTCACTCCATGGCTCACAAGACCGGTGCTGCCTTCGAGAACGGCCACATCATCCACGGTGCTGCCAACGCCATGTACCTGGGCAAGGTCATCCAGTGGAACTCCAAGGATCCGCGTGCTGCCGAGCGTTACGCTTACGTGGCCAAGGAGATCCTGCACCTTCCCGGCGAGACCAACGAGGAGCTCATCGCTGCGCTCGTCCAGAAGATTCGCGACCTCAACGATCAGCTCAACATTCCGCAGTCCATCAAGGACTACGCCAACGGCGGCGTGAAGGTCGACGCCGAGAACCCGCAGATGGTTTCCGAGGAGGAGTTCCTCGCCAAGCTGCCCGAGATCGCCGCGAACGCCGAGACCGACGCCTGCACGCCCGAGAACCCGCGTGAGACCAAGGCTGCCGACTTCGAGAAGATCCTCAAGGCCTGCTACTACGACACCGACATCGATTTCTAATCGACTCTTGTTATCGTAAGGAGGGGCTCCGCACGTATCCGTACGGAGCCCCTTTCTTTTTAATTATTAGAGGATGGGATAAACATGGCTGCAATCTTCAATAGCCCCAGCAAGTACATCCAGGGCCCGGACGAGCTGGCCAAGCTCGGCTCCTATGTCGAGCCGCTCGGCGCTAAGGCCCTTGTCATCGTGACGCCTTCGGGCAAGAAGCGCGTCGGCGCCAAGATCGAGGGCGGCTTTGCCGAGGCTAAGGCCGAGCTGCTGTTTGAGGACTTTAACGGCGAGTGCTCCAAGGGCGAGGTCGATCGCTTGGTTGCGCTCGCTCGCGACAACGGTTGCGACATCATCGTCGGCGTCGGTGGCGGCAAGATCCTCGACACCGCGAAGGCCGTCGCCTATTACCTGGAGTCCCCGGTTATCATTTGCCCCACCATTGCTTCGACCGATGCCCCGTGTTCGGCGCTTTCGGTGCTCTATACCGATGACGGCCAGTTCGATAAATATCTCTTCCTTAAGGCAAACCCCAACATTGTCCTGATGGATACGACGGTTATCGCGGCGAGCCCGGTGCGCCTGACGGTTTCCGGTATGGGCGATGCGCTCGCAACTTACTTTGAGGCCCAGGCGACGCATGATGCCGACGGTGGCACCTGCGCTGGCGGCAAGGGCGGCATGGCCGGCCTGGCGCTCGCCAAGCTCTGCTACGAGACGCTTATGGCCGATGGCGTCAAGGCCAAGGTCGCGCTGGAGAAGGGTGCGCTCACGCCTGCCGTCGAGCATATCATCGAGGCCAATACGCTGCTTTCGGGCATTGGCTTTGAGAGCTCGGGCCTTGCTGCCGCTCATGCCATCCACAATGGTCTGACGATGCTGCCCGAGTGCCATGGCATGTATCACGGTGAGAAGGTCGCCTTCGGCACCATCGTCCAGCTGGTACTCGAGGATGCCCCGACTGAGAAACTCGAGGAAGTCTTGGGGTTCTGCATTGAGCTGGGCCTGCCGGTCACGATGAAGGAGCTTGGTGTTGCCGAGGTGACGCGCGAGCAGGCCATGATTGTTGCCGAGGCCGCGTGCGCGCCCGAGGACACCATGTGCAACATGCCGTTTGAGGTGACGCCCGAGATGGTCGCAAACGCCATCCTGGGCGCCGACGCGCTGGGCCACTACTACCTTATGGATGAGTAAATCAAGCTAAGGAAGGGGGCAAAGCCAGCAGATGACTTTGTCCCCTTTTGCTATGGTGCAAACTAACCTATCCCCATCGCACCAAGTTGGTGCAAGGGGATCGGGTTAGTTTGCACCAATGTCGAGTGAGTGAAAGGGCGGATTCTCGTATGGCGCTTCCTTTGGTTTATGGCGGTCCCGGCCGGTATGTTCAAGGGCCGGGCGAACTTTCGCGTCAGGGCAGGTATTTGTCATGGTTGGGCTGCGCTGCCTATGTCTTGTTTGACCAGGGCACCGAGGATCGGCTGTGCAAGCAGATCGTCGATGGATTTCTGGACGAAAATCTAAGCGAGCCGTTCTTTAAGATCTATGACGGTCCGTGTACGGAAGAGGCCGTTGTCGAAATGGCTAAGGAAGCCCAGGCCGAGTATTGCGACATGGTGGTGGGTATCGGTGGCGGCAAGATGCTCGATATCGCCAAGGCCGTTGCGTATTATGCTGAGCTGCCGTTGTGCGTGTGCCCCACGGCGGCTTCGATGGACGGTCCGTGCAGCGCGATCTCGGTGCTGTATCACGAGGACGGGTCGTTCGACCGCTACCTGATGCTCGAGAAGAATCCAGACCTGGTCGTGGTCGACACCAACGTGGTCGCGGCAGCCCCGCTGCGCATGACGGTTGCCGGTATGGGCGACGCACTGGCAACGTACTTCGAGGCGCGTTCGTGCGCCGCGGCGCATGGCGCCAACGAGCACGGTGGCTCGCCGGGGCACTTGGCCTTGGTTGCGGCTCGTGCCTGCTATGACACACTCATGGAGTGCGGCGTCGCTGCCAAGCGCGATCTCAAAAAGGGGCGTATATCGCCGGCGGTTGAGCGCCTGATCGAGTGCAATATTCTGCTCTCGGGCATCGGCTTTGAGAGCGGTGGCTTGGCGTTGGCGCATGCCATCGCCAACGGTCTGACGATTCTGCCCGAGTGCAAGGCCATGCATGGTGAGGCCGTAGCGTTTGGTCTGGTGGTGCAGCTGCGCCTGGAGCGTGCGCCCGAGCTTGATCAGGTGCTCGAGTTTTGCCAGCGCGTCGGCCTGCCGACGAAGCTCGCGGAGCTGGGCCTTGGCGAGATTTCCGATGTCGACCTGATGAGCGTTGCGGATGCGGCCTTTAGAAACGAACGCAATATAGCCAACGAGCAGACAAAGGTGACCAGGCAAAAGCTCGTCGAGCTCATGCGCGAGGCATAGTTTGGCGCTTGATTGACCTTGCGCAATCGAGGCGGCGATAGGCCATGGGCTATTTGCCGCAAAGGTGCTCCGCGTGTAA
>JAIJJM010000171.1 GCA_022728415.1 Collinsella sp.
GCCCGAGTACTGCTTGATCTTGTCGGCGTCGCCCGCCTTCTGGGCAGCGACGAGCTTGGCGAAGACCGGGTGCTTAGCGTTCAGCTCGAGCACGCGCTGGCTCTTGGGCATACCGTCGGGCGCGCCCTCGGGACCCTTCTGAAGCACCTTCTCCATTTCGAGCGAAAGCGGACCCTCGGTGGTGATGCAGGCGGGAGCGTCAGTCAGGCGCGCAGAGACGGCAACCTTCTCGACCTTGTCGCCGAGCGCCTCCTTCATGGCGTTAAAGAGGTCCTCGTTCTCCTTAGTGGCGTCCTCGGCCTCCCTCTTCTCGTCCTCGGTCGCCAAGTCAAGATCGCCGGTCGCGACGTTCTTAAGCTCCAGGTGACGATCCTCGACCTCAGGCTCGGCACCATCGGCAACCGCCTTCTCGGCAGCCTCGCGAGCAGCGTCATCCTCGTAGACCTTGGGCATATCGGCAGCCACGTACTCACGCATGGCCTGGAAGGTGAACTCATCCACGTCCTGCGTCAGCAGCAGCACATCGTAACCGCGCTCGAGCACGCCCTTCACGACGGGCATCTTGGCCAGACGCTCGCGCGAATCGCCGGCAGCATAGTAGATTGCCTTCTGGCCCTCGGGCATGCCCTTGGCATACTCGGCAAGGGTGATCATCTTCTGCTCCTTGGCAGACCAGAACAGCAGCAGGTCGGCGAGCTCGCCGGCCTTCATGCCGTAGCTCGAGTAGATGCCGTACTTAAGGCCGCGGCCAAAGTTTTCAAAGAACTTCTCATATGCCTCGCGGTCGTTGTCGCGCATGTCCTCGAGATCGGCGGTGATCTTCTTCTCGACACGCTTGGCAATGGCTTTGAGCTGACGGTTCTGCTGCAGCGTCTCACGCGAAATGTTGAGCGACACGTCGGCGGAATCCACGACGCCGCGGACAAAGTTGTAGTAATCGGGCAGCAGGTCGTCGCACTTCTCCATAATCAGCACGTTGGAGCTGTAGAGCGCCAGACCCTTCTCGTAATCCTTGCTGTACAAATCGAACGGGGCGCGACCCGGCACAAACAGCAGGGCGTCATACTCGAGCGTGCCCTCGGCATGGAAGCTGATGGTGCGCGCGGGGTCGTCAAAGTCGTGGAACGTGGACTTGTAGAACTCGTCGTAGTCCTTCTGCTCGACATCGGAGCTGCGCTTTTTCCAGATCGGCGTCATGGAGTTGATGGTCTCGAGCTCCTGGTAGTCCTCGTACTCGGGCTTGTAATCTTCCGGCGCATCCTCGGGCTTGGGCTTCTGGCGGCTCTTGGACACCATCATCTGGATCGGGTAACGCACATAGTTGCTGTACTGCTGAATCAGGCTCTTGAGGCCCCACTCGGTCAGGAAGCGATCGTAGGTCTCGGCCTCACCGTCGGCGTCGAGCTTCTCGTTCTCGCGCAGCGTCAGGACGACATCGGTACCGTGCTCGGCGCGCTCACCGTCTTCGATGGTGTAGCCCTCAAGACCATCAGACTCCCACACGTGAGCGGTGTCCTCGCCATAGGCGCGGCTGACGACCTTCACGTGGCTGGCGACCATAAAGGCGGAGTAGAAACCCACGCCAAACTGGCCGATGATGTCGACATCGGAGCCCTGCTGCTCGGCGTTCTCGGTCTTAAACTCCTCGGAGCCGGAATGGGCGATGGTGCCCAGGTTGCGCTCGAGCTCCTCGGCGGTCATGCCGATACCGTTATCCGAGATGGTAATGGTGCGGGCATCCTTATCAAAGGAGACACGAATGGCCAGGTCGCTCTGGTCGAGCTTGACGCTCGGATCCTGCAGGCTCTTAAAGTTGAGCTTGTCGACGGCATCGCTCGCATTGGAGATAAGCTCGCGCAGGAAGATTTCCTTATTGGTGTAGATGGAGTTGATCATGAGGTCGAGTAGTTTTTTGCTCTCGGTCTTAAATTGACGCATGTGCAGTCCTTTCGCGCTACCCCTGCCCGCCAAAACGGCCCGGTTGCCCGAGCCGCATCGCAGACCTGCTATGTTCAGACTTAGATTTTATAACCCATTAGCGCGCATATATACAAACGGAACCGAAAAACTGTATGTTGCAATGCCCCATGCGCCAATTGTCGAGGAGTGTCCCAAACTGCCGGCAGAAAAGGAACGTCCCTATCTGTCGCCCAGCAGCTTGGCCATCCATGCATGGGGCTGGCCTTCGTCCTCAAAGTCTACCGGGGCGATCTGCGTGTAGCCCGCTTTGGCATAGAGCGGCAGCACGTATTCCTGTGCATGCAGCTTTATGAGCTTGGCGCCGGCATCACGCGCGCACGTATCACTCGCCTCGACAATCTTGCTCGCCAAACCGCGACGGCGCATGCTCGGCAGCACGGCGACGCGCCCCATAATGTAGGTCTCCCCCGCCGCAATGCCTTCGTCCATGTCGCACGCCGGCGACACCGGGGCTTCGGCATCTGCCGCACGCTCCAGCTCTTCGGGAAACACGCGCGAACAGCCAGCGAGCTCACCGTCAACGTAGAGCGTCACGTGGATGCAACTCGGAGCTTCGTCGATAGCGTCAAACTCGTTTTCGTAGCCCTGTTCGTCCATAAAAACGGCGCGGCGCACCAGCGCCGCGTCCTCAAAGCAACCCGTCTTAAGTTGGATATCCATGGCTGCCCCTTCATTCGATGCGAACGTTAGGGACAGATTTTAGCGAAAATGAGCGCCGCGAACGCTAAACTGCGCGCAAGCTTTTGCCAAGCAATCGTAGTGCCCCACGTTATGAGCATCGCTCGCAATAAAGCTGTACAAGTTCTGATCGAACAGACGCTGCGCCGGCTTTTTCTCCCGGCCAAAGCGGCCGCCGGCGATAAAGTCTGCCGAAGCCTGCAGCTTGCAACCCATATCGACCAGACGCTCTGCCACGCTTATATCCTTTTGAACCGCACGATATCGCTCGGGATGAGCGATAATCACCTGGTAGCCGCGGCATTGTAAATCGTAAATCGTACTCTCGTACTCTCTAAACGCATAAGCGTCAGCATGCGTCGAAAGCTCAAGCAGGAACTCATTGGTTCCATCGAAATGCAGGTAATCCGCGGTGTCGATGCCCAGCTCGACGAGCTTTCGATGGTTGACCTCAAAGCCCATCTGAAGCGGAAAGCCCTCCGCGTTATCCCGCAATAACTCAAAGGCATCCCACATCTTGTCGTAGTCAAAATAGGGATCACGGCAGTGCGGGGTGCAGACAATTCTGGTTACGCCAGCCTGCTTGGCAGCTGCAAGCATCGCCAAGCTCTCATCAAGGTCGGCGGCGCCGTCGTCTACACCCGGCAAGATATGACAATGAATGTCGCGCATAGGTCGACCTTAATCAACTAAACATTTGCCCGGTTGGTAAAGGTGCCCTTTTTAGAAGCACCTTGGGCAGCGGAGCCGTTCTTTACCTTCTTACCTTCCTTGGTGTAGTAAGAATAGTAATACTCGCTGGTCTCGGTCTCACAGTAATTCATAACGGTACCGATGAGCTTAACCTTCTCGGACTTTTTAAGCTGAGCGATGGCGTTGAGCGCCTCCTCGCGCTTGGTGAAGTCTTCGCGCACCACAAACAACGTGCCGTCAGTCAGGCTGGCGATCTCGGCAGCATCGATAAAGGTGCCGACCGGAGGAGCGTCAAAGATGACATACTGGAACTTGGCAGACAACGCCTTAACCAGCTTGGCAAAACGGTGAGACACGATGATGTCGGCAGGATTGGGAATATGAGGCTCCGCATCGAGGAAGTAGAAGTTCTTCTGACCCGTCTCGGCGATTGCCTGGTCGATGGAAATCTGATCGGACAGGACTGCGTAGAGTCCACCACGCGAACGGACATCAAGCATGTCGGAAAGAGACCTGCGACGCATATCTCCCTCGACCAGAAGAACGCTCTTGCCGCTGGTGGCGATAGCTTGGGCCAGGTTGATGGAAACCGTAGACTTACCCTCGTTGGGAATCGAGGACGTAACGGTAATGGTGCGGATGGGGTCATCCACGCTCGCAAAGCGAATGTTAGCCAGAAGGGTCTTGGCGGCATTCTGTACAACGAGCTTATCAGTGTTCTTAGCCCTAGCCATGCCTATTTACCACCTTTCATAGCCGGAATTCGGCCGACAACGGGAATACCAAGGAGCTCTTCTGCCTCTTCGACACCGCGGATGCGCGTGTTGAGCATATCTGCCAAAACGACATAGGCAATTGCGATAAAGACGCCGGCGAGGAACGCAACGGCGACGTACAGCGTGCGCTTGGGACCACTGGGGGATTCGGGGGTCTTAGCCTTATCGATAACGTTGATGCTCTGAGCGGCACCGACATTCTGGGCGACCGTGCTCACCGAGCTGGCCATGGCCCTTGCCACCTCCGCCGTCTTCTCGGCATCGGTGCCCGTCACCGAAAGCGTGATGACGCGCGTCGTGGTCTCGGAGGAAACGGAGATCTTGTAGTCATCTAGATCGGCGAGGCCCAGATCCTTGGCAGCACCGCCCTTAACGCTATCGCTATCGAGCAGCGTGGCGATATCGTTGGAAAGCATCTGGCTCGCCGAAAGATCGTTGTAGCTCATCTGACCGCTATCGTCGGTCTTGGCGAGAACGTACATGCTCGTCGTGGCGGTGTAGGTGTTGTCCATCATAGCGAAGGACACCACGCCCATGGCGATTGCACAGACCACCGGAAGGGCGATAACCAGCTTGAGGTGCTTTTTGAGCAGCTGGAACAGTTCGAGAAGGGTCATGCAGCTTGCCTTTCATTTCCCAAGTTCATATCGACAAAACTTTTCCTATGTTATCGCATCTTTCCTGCCATGCCCGAACTCTATACATAAGATACAGCACAGACGGCGATGTTGCGCAATAATAACGCCGCATCGGCAACCCCGGTGCGGCGTCAAAACAACACGGTTGCCGCATTGCTACGCAAATGATTCGTCCTGCTGTACGGGAAACGTTACCGTAATGGTGGTCCCCACGCCCGGCTCACTCGACAGGTCAATCGAGGCGTGATGGTACAGAGCGGCGTGCTTGACGATCGCCAAACCCAGACCGGTGCCGCCACGCGCCTTAGAACGACTCTTGTCAACGCGATAGAAACGCTCGAACACTTTACCCTGTTCCTCGGGCGCAATACCGATACCCGTGTCGGCAACAGACAGATACGGATGACCCTCATCATTGGTCCCACAGCACAGTGTGACCGTACCGTCAGGTCGGTTATAACGAATGGCGTTGCTTGCCAGGTTATAGATCAGCTCGTCGATCAGGCGCGGCACACCTTCGATCACCACGGGCTTCGTCTCGTGCCCAATGGTCACATCCGACTGCCGGGCAACCTGCTCAAGACGCTGTTCCACCGTCAAAATGGCACGAGAGAGCTCGATGGGCTCCGTGGACCCAATGGGCACCGCCTCGCCCTCG
>JAIJJM010000172.1 GCA_022728415.1 Collinsella sp.
CTTTGGTGCCCGCCCGCTCAAGCGTTTGGTGCAGCGCGAGGTTGTCGATGCCATCGCGGCGGCCATCATTGACGGCACGGTGCACGAAGGCGATCAGGTGACGGTCGATGTCGACAAGGACGGCGGCTTTACCGTCGTGTGCGACAACACGCCGTCTGCCACCTACGAGGTGCCTGAGGACAAGTAATCGGCG
Source organism: Collinsella sp. (assembly GCA_022728415.1). Next base: position 194 of record JAIJJM010000172.1, read on the forward strand.
CGGGCGAGAATAATCGCTACGCAGCGAGAGGCGGCGAGTCGCGCCAAGCGGCCCGCCGCCTTTGTTTTGCGCGCCGTTTTCGACGTCGGATGCATTGTCGCTGCATGCCCCGAGTGCTTTTCGACGTTTGGGCGCGCGAAGACCCCTGAAATGGAGAAAAGTTGTGCTGTTCGACGACGCCGCGTGCGCCCCGATCTTCGACGGATTGACCGCTGCGCTAAAAGCCTCACCGCCCCTCACTCACTGGAATAATTCCAAAAAGTAGCCATGGCAACCCGCATGAAGTTAACCTTGTGTAACAATTAGCCATTACAGCTGGATGCTATGCCGCCGTTCCATCCAGCTGCCTTTCCGCGTGCAGGGAGAGCGGCTGAAAAGGAGCCATCGAGTATCATGGATGTCGATGAGGCAATGCTGGCCGTTCTCAAGAAGTCTCCGGTCTTTGCGGGCATAGATCCCGCCGAGCTGCCCGGCCTGCTGCGCGCCCTCGGCGCGTACACGCGCTCCTTCTCTAAGGGTGAGGCAGTCTTCCGCAGCGGCGATAAGCTCAAGGCCGTGCCTGTGGTGCTCAAGGGTCGCACCGAGGCGCGTATGCTGGGCAAGGACGGCTCGCGTCAGATCATCTCGCGCTTCGAGGTGGGAGATTCCTTTGCCGAGGCGGTTCCCTTGGCGGTGGGGACGGCACCCGTTGAGGCGATCGCCCTGCAGGACTCCGTCATCCTCTTCCTTCCCGCTGAAGGGCTCAAGGGCAACGGTGACGGTGCACAGCTGCGGCTGTACGCCAACGTGATGGGCGAGATGTCCAAGAAGGTCAAGACGCTCACGGCCAAGCTCGCGCTGCTCTCCGAGCCGCGCCTTCGCAAGCGCATCGCGCTGTACCTGCGGCGCCTGCCGGAGGACAAGGACGGTTACGTGATTATTCCCTATAGCCGCAAGGCCTTGGCGGAGTACCTGGCGGTGAACGATAAGGCGCTGCTGCGCGAGCTCCGTCGCATGATCGAGGAGGGCGTGCTCGAGGGCGAGGGCCGGCGCCTCAAGCTGACGAGCCGCGGAGACCTCTAGAAAGCAGCCCGAATAATCTCAAAAAAGTTAGCCAAAGGTAACCTTGGCAACCTTTTTTAAGTTTCTCTTATGAAACAATGCACGCCAAGAGATGAACAAAAGCATGCAGCGTTCAACTCCAAGCTTTACTGCAGTTCCCGATGAAGGGGGAGCACTATGAAGAAGGATTATTCGCGTCGAGATTTTCTGAAAGTGACGGGTGCTGCTGCGCTGGTCGTGGCGACGGCAGGTTGTGGCCTGGCGACGGAGCCCACGAGCGCGTTTGCCGATGCGAGCACAGATGACACGTACACGGTCACTGCGAACGTGTACGTTGATAAGGCAGACACGCCTATCGGAAGGAACGCCTATGTCACTAACAGCGGCAACCCTCCGCGCAATAAGCCTACGAGTCCCGTGTATAACAACGCGACACTTGTAATAAAAGACGGGAAAAAACTGCTGACGGTCCCCATCGTTAACGATACGTTTGGCATTTTATCTATCGCTGATACCTCGACGGATGGTGTTGTCTCGGTGGTCGGTACAACTGAAACGGCATGGAAGGCCCCGTTCCCATGGACCACACCTTATGCGAACCGGATCGCAACCATCACCTTTGATGTGACGAACTTTGCAGCGGGTACCTCGGTCGCAACGTTTTCCCCGTCGAAGGAGTTCGCGACGTTCCCGCTGTACAGGGGCGATAAAGCTTGGAACCTGCATCTTGTCGCAGATTTGAGTGCGGCACAGTAAGAGCTTTTGCACGAATCTTGGGGCGCAAAGCTAAAGGCCTCGGCTCAGCTTCGTTAGAGCCGGGGTCTTTTGGAGTAAGGGAGAAGAAATGGAAAACAGGGCTACGCGATTGCTCCGCTATGGTTTGAGGCAGGCGGTGATACTCGTTGCCGCCCTCTCGATGGTGGGTTCCCAGCTGCCGATGACGGCGTTTGCCGAGGTGGCCCAGGAGGCCCAGGTTGCCTCTGAGCGGGCAAATTCCGACCAAGGCGTCACGGTCACGGATTCTGAGGCTGCGGCTACCACCGATAATACCGATACTGATTTGTCGGAGAATCATCCGGATGCCGATGCGGCGCAGCAAGTTCAGACGGACAAGCAAGAGACCGATGAGAAAGCTGCTGCGGCAGAAGACGTTCCCTCGGCGGCGAAGGGGGAGCAGGAGAAGCAGGGTGCTTCGAGCGATGCGGAGAAAATGCAGGATTCCCAGTCTGCTGAGGAGGAGTCTGCAGCCGCCTCCCTCCTTGCCGCGTCTGATGAGGCTGACCCCGAGTCCTCGCGCATCTACTCGTCCGTGGACAAGCTCGTGCCGGGAACGTATAGCGTTCTGGCGAACATCTCCATGCGTGACCCCATTCCCGGCATGAATCTGCGAGCCTATGCCACAAATCCTCTTAATCCGGAAAGCATTAACGGTGCCAGCGGTATCCCCAATGTTCCCGTAAAAACTCGTAATGCCACGCTTGTCGTTGCTGCGGACGGCACGGTAACCGTTGTCGTCACCCTGCCCAACCCGGTTTTCACCTTTCAGAAGCTTGGTACGAGCGATGGGGCGAAGATTACGAATGTAACCACGAAGCCAATCGAGAAGAAGGACAACGACGACGACTACAACAAGAAGGTTGCCGATGCAGGCATTACAACGCGCATCGAACACATCACCTTCCAATTGGACAATCTGAGCGGCACCTATCATTTGACCGGAAATACCGAGTACGCAACTACGCTCAATAAATTCCTCAACAAGGATCTCGATTTGGACCTTGACCTCGCGAACGCCAAGAAGGAAGTTTCGGGTGATTTTGCGAAAACGTTCAGCGATCAAGCGACTGGCGTGAAGCTCGATGTAAAGGCCGATGCGAGCTCGTCGGCGATAAATGAGCTGTCCGAGGCGACCCTTTCCGTCGCGTCGGTTACCAGCGGTCACGCATATGAAGCACTGAAGGTCTCTCTCGGTCAGAAGTATAAGACGGTTCCCGATTATGCGCTCTATACCATCGATTTGATGGCACAGGGGGCCGCCATCGTACCAGATGACGCTGTGGCCTTGACGTTGAAGCTGTCCAAGCAGCCTGCCGGGTCCAAGGTGTTCCGTTTCGCCGGAAACAAATTGGAGGAAGTTGGCTCCGTTGCCGCTGACGGCACCCTGAGCGCCCCGGTTTCCGGTCTGGGTTCCTTTGTGATTGCGACTCCCAAGGACGAGGCAAATACGGGTGAGTGGGCCTGGACTTGGGATAGCCTGGACGCGGCCTCGGGTATCGGCATCTCGTACGAGACCGATGGAACGCTTGATGGTCCTTTTACGGATCTGGGTACGCCCGAAGAGAGCGTTGAGATTATGAAGTGGTACTCAGGATATTTCAAGTTGAACACAAAGATATTGAACGACAGGGGATATACCGATCAGGTGCAATCTCTGGTGTCGAGTGAGTCTTCGTTTTCCTCGCCACAGGTGAAGGGTCTGTATAGTGCAGGGCTAACGATACCCGACTTTGTTCCCAATGCTAATCTCTTCGATCCCGCGGGCAAATTCACTTTCTCTGATGAGCACATTGTGTTTGCCATGACGGTGCCCGCCTCCCAGGGAAGCGAGTTCTACCTGATAACGGGCACCAAAGGCTCGGGTGCCACCAAAGCAATCAAGCTCAAGGCATCGGTGGCGGACGGCAAGGCGTACGTTCGCCTGACAAAGGAGAATACCGGCACTGGCAACGTAACGAACTACCTGTTCAACTCCGCGTTGGATCTTGACGGAGGGACGATGCAGCCTGCCAGTGACGATACCCCCTGGGGCTACATTGCCGTGGTCAACGACGCTCCCAAACAGGTTGTCCAGCCGACGGCGGTGAAGGATCTCGTCTACACCGGAAAGGCCCAGATCGGCGTGACCGCGGGCGAGGGCTATACCGTTGGTGGCGTGGCTTCGTCAACCAACGCGGGAAGCTACAAAGCTATCGTTACCCTCAAGGACGGCTACGTCTGGAAGGATGGCACGAACAACCCCGTGATTATCGACTGGTCCATTGCTAAAGCCCCGCTTACGGCAGCCTTCAAGAACACGACGCTCAATGTGGGTGATGAGCTCAGTACCGGCCTTATGGATATTACGGGGTTTGTGAACGGCGAATCAATTATCTCGGTGAAACTGGCAGATACAACGTTCACCTTGCCAACGATGTCGGGTGGCGATACGTCGCAGGTGGGTACGTATACCGTGACCCCGACGGGCGGTACTGCTAAGAACTATGAGTTTGTGGGCGTACCGGGAGTGTTGACGGTCAAGAAGCCCGCAGCTTCCAAGGAACTCGCCCCCGGTACTTACCGGATTACCGCCAACCTCTCCATGCCGGGCAAGTACAACCCGTTGTTGCCGGGCACCACGGTGTATCCGACGAATCCGAATAACCCATTTGGACCCGTGATCGATTACAACGATCAAGCCGAGGTGTCGAACGATATTCCAATGACCCCTGTTTCCATGAATGCGACGCTCGTGGTGGCGAAAGATGGGACGCGCACGCTTGTCCTACCTGTTAAGAATCCCGTGTTCACGCTGCAGGAACTTGGTACGTCAAGCGAGCTCAAGGATATTTCGGTCACGCGCGTGCCGCCCAAGGATCCAGCAAACTGGAAATACGGGAAGTACGAAACACGGATCAGTCAGCTGACGATTAAGCTGACTGACGACTTGACAAGTGGGACGAAGGCATACTTCTTCAAGGGCTCAAAGATGTACGCAGTGCCCCTAGACCAGGATATTCAGCCGGCGGGTGATGTCGCCCTGCAGCTTGATGTTGCCTATAGCTCCGCCAAGAAGGTTTCTGACAGCACGACGGTTCCCGGCGGTAACGGCGGTTCCACGAACCCTGGAGGCAACGGGGGAGGGTCGGATCATAACAACTCCGGCAACGCCGGTGGTAACCAGAACAACAATCAAGGCAACCAGGGCACCTCGAACAACGGGGGCTCCACGGGCGGTAGCGGCACGGCGACCGGGCACCTTAAGGAGGGCACCTACACCGTGACGGCGAACATCTACGTGAGCCGTGCGAGCTCGGGCCTGCCGCTCTCACCGCACATCACGAGCGGCGTGTTCCCGCCCAAGGACCCGGTCACCAACAACGCCACGCTCAAGGTGGATGCCAACGGCCGCGCCGTGCTCTAC
>JAIJJM010000173.1 GCA_022728415.1 Collinsella sp.
GGCGACATATGACGCGCCATGCGTCTTTTTTTGTGTCGCAATCAACGCCACAGAGCGCCAGATTATGGTGTGGTGTGTGGTCAGTCGAGCAAATGGCACTCCGTGCATTCTGCCCGCGTCCGCTCATTATACCGCAGAGTCAATGGTAGCTCAGGCGGGGCAGCCTCCGGGCTGGCCGGTTTCCGATAACGCCGGTATTTCCACCCCCGTCTGGGCTATCGCCATCGAGCGTGGAAACTCCGGCGATAGCGTCATTTACGCTGTTATCGGAGGTTGCCTTATGGCTACGACCCTTACCCCTTCACACCCTGAATTTGTCTTTGTGTTTGCGGCTGTCCGTCGCGCAGACCGTCATCCCCGTATCTGTATGCTTCGCACCGTCGCCGGTGATGAACGCAGCGCCCGCCGTTCCCTTGTCCGTGACTATGTGCTCTCCCTTGCTGCCCGTCTGCCGGTGGTGGAGGTGTCCCGTGCGTAATAAAAAAGCCCCTCAGACCGTCTCAGCGCGTCATGACGCCCGTGAACACCTCAGCATTGAGGCTTACCATAAGCTCAACCGCGCCAGCGCCGTATCCCAGTTTGTTGGGGGTGATTTGATTCACCGTGAACTCTCCGGCCTGCATCAGCTCTACATTCCGCATATTTTCAGCTACCTGAATGAAGATATTGATTTTGTGCTGAATGAACTGAAAGCCAAAGGCCTGTGCCGCGATTTTCTCGCCCAGCAGAAAGACCGGGGAGACAAGACGCATGTTTGATTTTCCCCAGCCCGGTGAGATTTACCGTTCTGCCGGTTTTCCCGATGTGGCCGTGGTCGGCATTCTGGAAGACGGTATTCCGTGGGAAATGCCGTACCGCTGCCCGGAAATTGTCTGGAACCCGTACCGCCGTAAATTCAGTATCCTTGTGCGTATCCTCGCTGACGGGCGCACCACAGACATCCCGCTGGGGCGTTTTCTGCGGGAATTTACCTGTGACCGTCCTGACCTGTTCAGACGCAGCCCCGTAAACCGGCATGCGGTACTGAAAGAAATGGCCGGAGACCCGGAATTACAGAAATGGCGGGAGAAATATCTGGATATTTACCCGCAGGACCCTGTTCCGGTCAGCCGGGCGGCACCGGTGGCGCGGGAATGGCGGGAAATTCCCCGCACGGAGCCTGACCCGGAAACCACCCCGGATAACAGTTACCGCAATTATCTGTAATTAAAAAACGACACCCGAAAAATTAAATGTGCGTATTCGCGCAGGGATACGCACGTCTTCAGGAGACGCAGATATGCCTTATCAGTTAATGCAACCGGCACGGAATGCAGTCATCTGTCACAGGGAGGAAAACAAATGAAAACACCCTTACCGCCCGTCTTACGCGCAGCCCTTTACCGTCGCGCTGTCGCCTGTGCCTGGCTGACCGTGTGCGAACGTCAGCACCGCTACCCGCATCTCACCCTTGAATCACTGGAGGCGGCCATCGCCGCTGAGCTGGAAGGCTTTTATCTGCGCCAGCACGGTGAGGAAAAAGGGCGCCAGATAGCCTGTGCCCTGCTGGAAGATTTAATGGAATCCGGCCCCCTGAAGGCCGCGCCGTCGCTGTCCTTTCTCGGGCTGGTTGTGATGGATGAACTCTGTGCCCGTCACATAAAAGCGCCGGTACTGCACTGAAGGAGAACAACACCATGAAAATAAACGTAACCGCCACCGTCAGCCATGCGCTCGGCCACTGGCCGCGTATTCTCCCGGCGCTGGGGATTCAGGTGCTGAAAAACCGTCATCAGCCCTGTCCGGTCTGTGGCGGGAGTGACCGCTTCCGTTTTGATGACAGGGAGGGGCGCGGCACCTGGTACTGCAATCAGTGTGGTGCCGGTGACGGCCTGAAACTGGTTGAAAAGGTGTTTGGTGTTTCCCCGTCCGACGCGGCCACAAAGGTGGCTGCCGTGACCGGCAGCCTGCCCCCGGCTGACCCGGCAGTGACGGCCGCCGCCGGTGCTGAAACAGAAGCCGCCCGGAAGAACGCCGCCGCACTGGCACAAACCCTGATGGCGAAAACCCGTCCCGGAACCGGTAACGCCTACCTGACCCGCAAGGGCTTTCCCGGCCGGGAATGCCGGATGCTGACCGGCACACACAGAGCCGGTGGCGTGAGCTGGCGTGCCGGTGACCTTGTGGTGCCACTGTATGACGACAGCGGCGAACTGGTTAACCTTCAGTTAATCAGTGCTGACGGCCGTAAGCGCACCCTGAAAGGCGGACAGGTCAGGGGCACCTGTCACACCCTTGAAGGACAGAATCAGGCCGGAAAACGTCTGTGGATAGCGGAGGGATACGCGACCGCACTTACCGTGCATCACCTGACCGGTGAAACGGTGATGGTGGCGCTTTCTTCCGTGAACCTCCTTTCTCTGGCCAGCCTTGCCCGGCAGAAGTATCCGGCCTGTCAGATTGTCCTTGCCGCAGACCGTGACCTCAGCGGTGACGGCCAGAAAAAAGCCGCCGCAGCCGCAGATGCGTGTGAAGGTGTTGTTGCCCTGCCGCCGGTCTTCGGTGACTGGAATGATGCCTTCACGCAGTACGGCGGGGAAGCCACCCGTAAGGCCATTTATGATGCCATCCGGCCACCGGCTGAAAGCCCGTTCGACACCATGAGCGAAGCGGAGTTTTCCGCCATGAGTACCAGCGAAAAGGCCATGCGTATCTATGAGCATTACGGCGAGGCGCTCGCGGTCGATGCCAACGGCCAGCTTCTGTCCCGCTATGAAAATGGTGTCTGGAAGGTGCTGCCACCACAGGACTTTGCCCGGGATGTGGCCGGGCTGTTTCAGCGGCTGCGCGCGCCGTTCTCCTCCGGGAAGGTGGCCTCCGTGGTGGACACCCTGAAGCTGATTATTCCACAGCAGGAAGCCCCCTCCCGCCGCCTGATTGGCTTTCGTAACGGCGTGCTCGACACGCAGAACGGCACGTTCCACCCGCACAGTCCGTTACACTGGATGCGCACCCTGTGCGATGTGGATTTCACCCCGCCGGTGGACGGTGAAACGCTGGAGACCCACGCCCCCGCGTTCTGGCGCTGGCTTGACCGTGCTGCCGGAGGTCGTGCGGAAAAACGCGACGTGATTCTGGCCGCACTGTTTATGGTGCTGGCAAACCGCTACGACTGGCAGCTCTTTCTGGAGGTGACCGGTCCCGGCGGCAGCGGCAAAAGTATCATGGCCGAAATAGCCACCCTGCTGGCCGGGGAGGATAACGCCACGTCGGCCACCATCGAGACGCTGGAATCCCCGCGTGAACGTGCCGCGTTAACTGGCTTCTCACTGATACGCCTGCCGGACCAGGAAAAATGGAGCGGCGACGGTGCCGGACTCAAGGCCATCACCGGCGGCGATGCAGTGTCCGTTGACCCGAAATACCGGGATGCGTACTCCACGCATATCCCGGCGGTGATTCTGGCCGTGAACAATAACCCGATGCGCTTCACCGACCGCAGCGGCGGCGTGTCACGCCGGCGGGTGATTATTCACTTCCCGGAACAGATAGCCCCGCAGGAGCGCGACCCGCAGCTTAAGGACAAAATCACCCGCGAGCTGGCGGTCATCGTGCGTCACCTGATGCAGAAGTTCAGCGACCCGATGCTCGCCCGGTCACTGCTTCAGTCCCAGCAGAACTCAGACGAGGCACTGAACATCAAACGGGATGCCGACCCGACGTTTGATTTTATCGGCTATCTGGAAACCCTGCCGCAGACCAGCGGCATGTATATGGGGAACGCCAGTATCATCCCGCGTAATTACCGTAAATACCTCTATCACGCCTATCTGGCCTACATGGAGGCAAACGGCTACCGGAATGTACTCAGTCTGAAAATGTTCGGACTGGGGCTGCCGGTGATGCTGAAGGAATACGGGCTGAATTTCGAGAAGCGCCATACCAAACAGGGGATACAGACCAACCTGACGCTGAAAGAGGAAAGCTACGGCGACTGGCTGCCGAAGTGCGACGACCCCGCAGCAACATAACCTCACTCAGACCGGCAACAGCCGGTCTTTTCCTTTCTGGCCATTGCCACAAGGTGAACAATCCACTGTTCACCCTTCACCGTTTATTCACCCTTTATCACTATGAAATTATTAATAAAAAACCAGAGGTGAACAGTGTGAACAGTAAAACCTGAAAAAACTTTTTATCACCCCGCGCATCGCCCGACTGGACAGATCCAGAACGAGCAAAAATCACAAAGGTGACGAGTCGACTGTTCACTCTTCACCAACTCATCACCACCTAACCACATGATATAAAATGATAAATAATCGAGGTGAACAGTTAAATGCAAAAAAACTTTTTCTCAGCTCTTGGATAAAAGAAAATTAATTCACATCAATAGCTTTCCTCTTGAATCCTCTTGAGGTTTATGAGAGCGTAACAGAGCCAAACCTAGCATTTTATGGGTTAATAGCCCATCGGGCCATGAGTCATGGTTTCGCCTAGTATTTTAGCTATGCCCGTCGTTCAGTTCGCTGAGCGGCGGCTGGGGGCCACCGATCAGCGAACTGATCGACGTGCTCAAGTAGGTTTGGCTCTTTTAGTCCTCTACCATCAAGGTGCATAAGGATATTCTCGATGCTGACTCAGCTAAAAAAAAATGGTACTGAGGTATCTAGAGCAACCGCGTTATTTTCATCATTCGTTGAAAAGAACAAAGTAAAATGTCCTGGTAATGTAAAAAAATTCGTCTTTCTGTGTGGTGCTAACAAAAACAATGGAGAACCATCAGCAAGACGATTGGAATTAATAAATTTTTCTGAAAGGTATTTGAATAACTGTCACTTTTTTCTTGCTGAACTAGTTTTCAAAGAATTAAGCACCGATGAAGAATCATTATCTGATAATTTATTAGATATCGAAGCTGACTTATCTAAATTAGCTGATCATATTATCATTGTTTTAGAAAGTTATTCATCTTTCACGGAACTTGGTGCATTCGCATACAGCAAGCAATTACGCAAGAAATTAATAATAGTTAACAATACAAAATTTATAAATGAGAAATCATTTATAAATATGGGACCAATAAAGGCTATTACTCAGCAATCACAACAATCTGGTCATTTCTTACATTATAAAATGACAGAAGGTATTGAAAGTATAGAGCGCTCTGATGGGATTGGCGAAATATTCGACCCCCTATATGATATTCTTTCTAAGAACGACAGAGCAATTTCAAGAACTTTAAAAAAAGAAGAGTTAGATCCTTCCAGTAACTTCAATAAAGACTCAGTACGATTTATTCATGACGTAATTTTTGTATGTGGTCCTTTGCAACTTAATGAACTCATCGAAATAATCACAAAAATATTTGGCACAGAAAGCCATTACAAAAAAAATCTTCTAAAGCACCTTGGTATTCTAATAGCTATTAGAA
>JAIJJM010000174.1 GCA_022728415.1 Collinsella sp.
TCGCACATCTGCTGCAGCGTTATCTTGAAAGCCCGACCATCGTGGTCATCACCGACCGCAACGATCTCGACGACCAGCTTTTCGGACAATTCAGCCGCTGCGCCAGGTTCCTGCGCCAGAAGGCGGTCCAGGCCGAGAGCCGCAGGAATCTTCAGGAACTGCTTGAGGGTCGTGAGGCGAACGGCATCATCTTCACGACCATGCAGAAGTTCTCGGACGGCGACGAGCCGTTGTGCGACCGGAGCAACGTTGTGGTGATGGTGGACGAGGCTCACCGCGGCCAGTACGGCCTGACCGAACGGATCAACGCGGACGGTCATGTGTCGGTCGGCGCGGCCCGTGTCGTGCGCAAGGCACTGCCGAACGCGTCCTATATCGGTTTCACCGGAACGCCGATCTCCACGGATGACCGCAACACCCGCGAGATCTTCGGCGACTACATCGACGTGTACGACATGACCCAGTCCGTCGAGGACGAGTCCACCAAGCCGGTCTACTACGAAAGCCGTGTGGTCTCGCTCCATCTTGACGAGAACGCGCTGGGCCGCATCGACGCGGTCTACAAGGAGTTCGCGGACCAGGCCGACGAGGCGAGCGTGGAGAAGTCCAAGCATGACCTCGGCGGCCTCGATGCCATCTTCGACACTCCTGAAACCATCGACGCATTGTGCCGCGACATCGTGGACCATTACGAGAACAACCGCGCCGACGTCCTGGCCGGCAAGGCCCTGATCGTGGCGTACAGCCGGCCGATTGCGATGAAGATCTACTACAGGATCATGGAGCTGCGCCCCGAATGGAAAGACAAGGTCGGCGTGGTGATGACCATGTCGAACCAGGATCCGGAGGAATGGTTCGACGTGTGCGGCGGCACCACGCACAAGAAGGAGATGGAACGCAGGTTCAAGGACGATTCCGATTCCCTCAAGATCGCCATCGTCGTGGACATGTGGCTCACCGGCTTCGACGTGCCCAGCCTGTCCACCATGTACGTGTTCAAGCCGATGAAGGGCCATAACCTCATGCAGGCCATCGCCCGCGTCAACCGCGTGTGCAAGGGCAAGGAGGGCGGTCTGGTCGTGGATTACATCGGCATCGCAGGCGCGCTCAAGCGGGCGATGAAGGACTATACCAGCCGTGACCAGCACAATTACGGCGACATGAACATCGCTGAGACCGCCTATCCGAAATTCCTCGAAAAGCTCGACGTGTGCCGTGATCTCATGTACGGCTTCGACTACCGCAAACTCATCTTCCAGAACAGCAGGGAGGCGCTTGCCGACGCCATCGCGGAAGGAACCGACTGGCTGCTCGATCCGGAACGGCACGAAGACACGGAATCGTTCCTCAAGCAATGCCAGCTCATGAACCAGGCGCTGAGCCTGTGCAAAAGCATGGTAAGCGAAGAGGACGCGCATGAGGCGGCTTACCTATCCGTATTGCGCGTGCAGGTCCTTCGCCTGACCGGACGTGGCTCCGGCGGGAGCGGCGGCATGACGTACACGGAGTTCAACAAGCAGGTGAGCGAGATCCTCCAGCAGAGCGTGCATGCGGACGGCGTGCTCAACCTGTTCGAGAAGGACAGCGTGGAGATCTCCCTGTTCGATGAGGCGTTCCTCCAGGAGGTCGCCGGCATGAAGGAGAAGAACATCGCGATCGAGAGCCTGAAACGCCTCATCAAGGAGAAGGTGCGGGCGTACGGGCGCACCAGCGTGGTCAAGTCCCAGAAGTTCAGCGAGATGCTCCAGAACACGTTGAACGCGTATCTCAACGGCATGCTCACTAACGCGCAGGTCATCGAAGAGCTCGTCAACATGGCCAAGGAGATCATGAAGGACCGCGACGACGCGCAGAAGCTCGGCTTGAGCGACGAGGAGATGGCGTTCTACGACGCAATCACCCAGCCGCAGGCGGTCAAGGACTTCTACGACAACGACCAGCTTGTCTCGATAGCCCGCGAGCTGACCGATGCGATGCGGAGCAACGCCACGATCGACTGGCAGAAGAAGGAAAGCGCCAGGGCCGGCATGCGGCGTGCCATCAAACGTTTGCTGCGCAAATACAAGTATCCGCCCGAAGGCGTCGAGGACGCCATGAAGACCGTCATGGAACAGTGCGAGCTGTGGGCCGACACCAAGATCAGCGAATAGGATGAGCAGGAGGATAATACAAGACATGGCAAAGAAGAAGGACAATACCGCCGAGATCGGCTTCGAGGAACAGATCTGGAGCGCCGCCGACAAGCTGCGCGGCAACATCGACGCTTCCGAATACAAGAACGTCGTGCTCGGCCTCATCTTCCTGAAGTACATCTCCGACAAGTTCGACCAGAAATACCAGGAACTCGTTGAGGAGGGCGAGGGCTTCGAGGAGGACCGCGACGAATACGCGAGCGAGAACATCTTCTTCGTTCCCGAGAACGCCCGCTGGAAGACCATCGCAGCGGCCGCGCACACGCCTGAGATCGGCAAGGTCATCGACGAGGCCATGCGCCAGATCGAAGCCGAGAACAACAAGCTCAAGGGCATCCTGCCGAAGAACTTCGCACGCCAGGAGCTCGACAAGCGACGTCTGGGCGAGGTCGTGGACCTGTTCACCAATGTGAAGATGGCCGAAAAGGGCGATAGCCGCGACATCCTCGGACGCACCTACGAATACTGCCTGGCCAAGTTCGCCGAAGCGGAGGGCAAGAACGCCGGCGAGTTCTACACACCCGCGTGCGTCGTGAAGACGCTGGTCGAAGTCATCGAACCCTACCACGGGCGAGTGTACGATCCGTGCTGCGGCAGCGGCGGCATGTTCGTACAGTCCGCGGACTTCGTCAAACGCCATCAGGGCAACATCAACGACATCTCCGTGTACGGCCAGGAGTCCAATCCGACCACGTGGAAGATGGCGACCATGAACCTCGCGATCCGCGGCATCGACGCGGATCTGGGCGATCATAATGCCGACACATTCTTCGAGGACCTGCACAAGACCGAGAAATTCGATTTCATCCTCGCTAACCCGCCCTTCAACCTGAAGGACTGGGGAGGGAAGAAACTCGAGAACGACGTACGCTGGCAGTACGGCACCCCGCCGGAGGGCAATGCCAACTTCGCGTGGGTCCAGCACATGATCCACCACCTCAACCGTTTAGGCCGCATGGGCATGGTTCTGGCGAACGGCGCGTTGTCCAGTCAGACGAACAACGAGGGCGAGATCCGCGCCAAGATCGTGGATGCCGATCTGGTCGAAGGCATCATTGCGATGCCGGATAAGCTTTTCTACAGCACCGGCATACCTGTGAGCCTGTGGATCATCACCAAGAACAAGAAGCAGTCTGGCAAGACGTTGTTCATCGACGCGCGCGATATGGGAACCATGGTGTCCCGCAGGCTCCGCGAGTTCACCGATGAGGACATCGCCAAGGTATCGACTGCGTTCGACACGTTCCGTGATGGCACCTTGGAAACGGAGAAGGGCTTCTCCGCCATCGCCACGACGGAAGATATCAAGGCGCAAGATTACATCCTGACTCCGGGCCGTTACGTCGGTGTCGCCGAGGTAGAGGAAGACGATGAGCCATTCGATGAGAAGATGACCCGTCTGACCGACGAGATCGCAAAATGCTTCGAGGAATCCAACCGTCTGCAAGAGCAGATCAAGAAGAATCTGGAGGCCATCGGCTATGGCATGTGAGCAGGTGACACTGCAGGACGTCTGCGAGTTGATTGTCGATTGTCCACATACCAGCGCTAAGGATGAAGGGGTGGGATATCCACTCATCCGAACACCTAATGTTGGGCGCGGAAGATTGATTCTGGCTGATGTTCACAGGGTCTCCCAAGACGTATACGAGAGACGTGTCTCCCGAGCTGTACCAAGGCAGGGTGATCTGATTCTTGCACGTGAAGCACCAGCCGGAAATGTAGCTATCGTCTCACCTGGGATTGAGGTTTGTTTGGGACAAAGGACAATGCTTCTTCGACCCGATTCGTCTTTCGTGGTTCCCGAATATCTGAATTATTATCTGAATGCTCCTGAACAGCGTGACAGAATGCTGCGATTGGCCAATGGCGCAACTGTGTCGCATATTAATGTTGCCGATATTCGCAACATGCCTGTGCAGCTCCCTTCCCGCGGGGAACAAAGCAAAGTTGCGGAACTGCTAAATGTTCTTGATGACAAGATCGATCTCAACAATCGGCTAAATGATTATTTGTTAGCTGCGTGAGGTCAATCTTCGAAACGTCGATTTCGCCAGACATAAGTTTGGGAAGCAGCGTATCGCGCAGTTTTTGGAGCTTTGTTATCTCTGAATCGTTATCAGATCTTTGCTTTATTACGGAATCTAATAGGATCAAATCTTCCGCACTGCATGAACTAGCAACCTTAAACTCCATCATTTGTTTTTTGTCACCACGGGGCATCTTTGTTCCCTTCGCGCCTTGCATGACGTAGTCAAAGAATGAATCTTGCCGCAGGCATGCATGCAGATATGGCGCGTTGCTGGGATCATTCGCTCTAAAAACGATGACATCACCCGAACATGTACCTTCAAACGGGGCGTACCATATCTTCTTAAAATAGGGCCGAATATTAGAAATCAGAGTGTCGCCGGCTTTATACCGTGTAATCTTGCCCGTTGTTGGGAGCGAAGACGCCAGTTGCCGTCCGTCCTTGTTCTGCATTAGTGACTCAGTCGAAACGTAAGTCTCCTGATTCGCGTTGTCATAATCGACGTGGTCAGCAACCTGATAGCAGATATCTCGAAGACGTGAATTTCTGTCATTACAGTATCTACTGGCAATCGTTTCACACAAGTTGGCTAAATAATCATTTAGCCGGACGGATGCATTGGAGCAATGTGATCAGAGTAAGAGCTATTCACGCTGTGCACAGTCAGCAAAGCCAGATTCCTGCTTACGAATCTGTGCCTAAAGTGTCCCATTCTCCATGTCGCACCGCCTTGACGCTCGGCGGAATCGCGCCGCTGTTGAGCTGGCTGTCGGTGAGTCAGTTCACGGCACAGTCGTTCGCGATGCTCGTTGTATTCTGTCAAGTTGTCTTGTGCGGTGTGAGCTCTGAGCTCTCATGAAGCACTGGGTCGTTTGCGCCGCAGATTATGGTTTTTGGGGACGGTGTGTGTTCTTCTTGTTGTTTGATAACTCAAGAGTGAGTGATCTGCTGGCATGTCGCTTCAGCGGTTGCGTATCGGGGAAGATACGGATGGATTGTACCGTGCAATCGATGCCGTGGGACGGGCGGAGTATTCGTATTTTGGGACATGGAGTCCATTCTTGCGTCGCACCCCGCACGGGGTGCGACGCAAGAATGCGCCAACGTCTACTCCGCAGCAATCGCGGCCTTGAGCTCCTCGACCTTGTCGGTCTTCTCCCACGGGAACTCAACGTCCGT
>JAIJJM010000175.1 GCA_022728415.1 Collinsella sp.
CGTCTGGATGTTGTAGTCGGGGTCGTCGGCAAGTTTTATGGTGTCCTCGTAGCGGTGGAAATCGAAACTGTTCACCTTGTACAGATGCCCGTTCTTATCCAGGCCATGTGCCTTGAGCGCCGTTTTGTTGAGCTGCTCCACCTGCGTAAACAGGCCATAGTCCTCAAAGGTGTCGTCAGATTTCTCGGTCTGGTCGCACACCCATAGATGCACAAACTGCGTGCGCAGACCCATCATCTGGGGAATCCCACGGATAAGATCATAGGCCATCTTATTGCGAAAACGCATGCCCTCGCCCATGTGCTTGTTGAGCGCAATCGCGCGTTGTTGGCGCCAGGTGCCCTTGCCCTTTTTGAGCTCCACCTTGTAATTCTTTTGCGTGTAGGAGCTCGACGTCTGGCCGCGCACCTGCACGGTGGCATTGGGCGCTTCCTCGCCATAGCCAACCTCGCCAGAAACTGGCCCCTCTTCGTCGCCCGCCTGCAGCAGGCCCATAACCTGATAACGCGTCACACCCATATCGGCGTAGTCATACACCGAGTACGTGTTGACCTCGGCCCAGCTATGGTCCGTGTTCTCGGAGCTGTTGCCGCGTGAGACCGTCAGGTACATGGCCACAATGCCCGAGTCGTCATAGACCTCGTACAGCTCGTCCTTATCGCGCAGATGCTTGGTCTCGCCCGAGGCCTCGGCCTTTTTAATCTTGTCCTGCTTTTTGACCTTTTTGGTCGAGGATTCGTCCTGAGACGAGCAGCCCGAGAGCAGAAGCGCGCCGGCAGCCGCCTCAAACAAGCGGCGGCGAGACATCATCCTATCGATCATCAGAACCTCCCCAATGGTTGCGATACACACGGACCACCGCGTGCTCAAACGCGCCATGCGGCTCGCCCTCTAGACGCAGCTCCTCGTAACGCTGTTCGGCACGGTCGAGCAAGCGGCCCAGCTGTGTAAAGCGACCTGTTTTGTCGGTCGCCACCATGGGCTGCTGGCTCAGGATACGATACGGCAAGTTGGCGGTATAGGTATCGAGCCGCAGCAGCGCCACGATAAAAAACACCGCAGCACCCAACAAAAAGCCAAAGCCGTAAAACTGCTGCGGCAAAAGCAGCGACACGGCGGTCGCCAGCCCGGCCACACCGGCAAACAGACCCGAGGCAAGCACGGCCCCCTTGTAGTCGGTAAAGTACAGCAAGATGAGCATCACCGTATTGCCCACAGCATACAGACCATAGCCCACACATAGCGTGCGAAAATACCCGTGCATAAGGTTGTTAAAGCCCAGCGGCAGGGCCGAGAGCACCGTGGTCTCAAGAGAGATGACCGCAGCGGTCACAAACAGCTGCTTGAGCGCGCAAAAACGCAGCTCGCTGTTGAGCGTGGAGAGCATCTCCTCCTCGGCCACCACAATGTCGCCCACCACGCCGCCGTCGTTAAACAGGCTGTAGTAGTCGCGGTAGCGCGGATAGAAATTGACCTCGACCGACACCACAAAGTTGACGGTCGTGACCAGGATCGTCAAAAACGCAATGAGCGCCGGCACATCGTGGTAGGGCGCACCGTAAAACAAGCCCTTGACCTGCACGCCAATGGGGCCAGCCCAAATAATCACCAGGTGTGCAAAGAGTCCCAGGTTGGTAAACAGGCCCGTGAGCGCCAGCGGCATAAACTGATCGATCCACTGCAAAAAGAGCCAGGGGCTGCGGTCGCTCTGCGGAAAACACCGGTACAGCAGCACCACGTCCCAGGCGAGCATCACACCGTAGCCCAGGGCGATCGAGGCCAACAGACCCTCGACGGGCGACAACCCCAGCGCCAGCGCGGCCAAGGCACACAGGCACGCCACACCAATGGCAGCCGCAAAGCTGCACAGAATGCCGCGGTAATCCTTGATGGCCGTGAGGTAGCTCATGCCGTTCCAGTTGACGACCATAATATTGAACAGCCACAGGCACAGCAGCCCCTGCAGCAGCGTGGCGCCCGAAAACAGCAAAAAGACGCCGTAGAGCACGGTACCCACAACGAGCATGATGGCGTTGGAGCCCCAAAATGAGGGCAAGACCTCTTCTTCGCGCTCGGCGAAGAGCATGTCAGCCAAAAAGCGCGTGACCGGCATAGAGAAAAAGCTTGTGAGCGTAAGCGAGGCCAGCAGCGTATAGGTCACCATGCACACCAGCAAATCCTGGTTGGCACGGCCCACGCCCCACAGGCCGCACAGCACCAAGATACCCACTTGGAGCAGCACGCCCAGCAGCATGGGGCCCGTGCACACAATGCCAGCGTAGCCATAGGCGCGCATCGTGGCAAACAGACCCTTGCGCCTAAACAGGCGCTTGAGCTCAAAACCGATTCCGGCCACCGGCTACTCCCCCTCTCTAGACAGGTCAAACGCACGCGCCGTCTCGTCGTACAGCGCACGATAGTTGGCGAGCATCTGTTCGTGCAAAAAATACGTGGCAACGCGACGCTGACCGCGCTCCCCCATCTCGATACGGCGGGCGCGGCTTGTGCACATGCGCTCCATGGCATCGGCCAAGCCCTTGCGATACATAGGCGGGGTCACGAAGCCAGCCACGCCAAAGTCATCGCCCGGGGCGCCCTCCAGCAGCTCGCGGCAGCAGCCCACCTCGGTCGTCACGCAGGGACGGCGCGCGGCGAGCGACTCCAGCACGCTGAGCGGCTGACCCTCGGAGATACTCGTCAAAATGGTAAAGTCGAGCTTCTCCATGTACTCGACCACGTTGACGCGACCGGTAAAGATCAGGTCGCGCACGCCCAAGGTGTCAACGAGTGCATGGCACTCGGCACCGTACTCCTCGTCATCAACGCCGCCCATGATGTGCAGACGCACCTTGGGCAGGCGCTCGTGCAGCTCAAAGAAGGCATAGATCATGGTCTTTACGTCCTTGATGGGCGCCAGACGCACCACCGCGCCAATGTCCACCCAGCCATCATCGGGCTTTAAGGGTATGTCCTTAAATCGGTCGAGGCGGATGCCGTTGGGGATGACCAGGCATTTGTCCGCATCGCAGCCCATGTCGATCTGCGTCTTACGGGCGTTGTGAAACAGGCTCGTCACGCGGAAGGCACGGCGGTAGATCTCCTCCGAAAGCAGGTAGAAAAAGCGAATCCAGCGGTCCTTAAACGACGGCACCACCCAGTCGGCGCGAATGATCTCTTCCTCGCGTTCGCGGGTATAGATGCCATGCTCGGTCAGCAGCACCGGCGCATGGTGAACGCTTGAGCCCAGGCAGGCGAGCAGGCCACCGTAGCCGGTCGAGATGGCATGGTACACGTCGGCCACCGGCACCTTGCTGCCCAGCAGGTAGAGCACCGGCAACAGCATGGAGCGCATGGTGTGGAACGCATCGGCAAACGGCGTGTAAGGGTACTCGGCCAGGCACACGTCGCGAAAGATATCCATAAATGCGCGGCTCTGCAAAAACGAGAGCGGATGCACGCGACGGCGCTGGAAGATATCGAACAGCACGTCCCAGTCCGGATTGGACAGCGACACCAGGCGGCGTAGCGCCTCGCACTCACGGTCGTCAAAGTCGACCTCTTCCTGCTCGCCCGAGAGGCGCAGGGCATCGTCCAGGAACACTTCGTGTACCTCGACCACGTTGCCGGGCAGCTCGTAAACAAACTTGCCGCGGTCGACGGCATGCGCGCCGATCACCCACAGCACAAACTCGTGCTCGGGCATAGCCGTAATGTAGCCATGCATCCAGGTAGACACGCCGCCGTGCACATAGGGGTAGCAGCCCTCGAGTACCAAACAGATTCTCATCGGTCGCCGCCCTCCTTGCGCTCGATCGTCACGGTCTTGTCCGTCGCTTTGACTAGGTACAGGTTGCCCGTCAGGTGTTTAATCTCGCCACCGGACACCGTACCCGGCTCGCCATTGTTGGCACGAAACATGAGCCACACCTCGTCGTGGAAATTACCCAGACTAAGCGTCCAGGCATCCGCGCTGGTATTCACACTCACCGTCACAGACGAAAAGCGCTGGATGGCGCCCGAGCATTCCGAGCCAGTCTGGCGACGTAGGTCGGGCGCCGACTTGGTAAGCCAGTCAAGGTAGTCGGTCAGGCCGCCCTTGTAGACCTCCCAGCCTTGCCTGGCGCCGCGATCGGGATCGAGTAGGTCGTCCGGGTGCATAAAGTGCGTACTCACGTAGTGCATGTTGAGCTCGGACATGGCGGCCAGGCGCATGTAGGGATTATCAACCATGCTGCCCGATACAATACGCGGCTGCTCCACAATGCCATCGCTCGCCACACCAAACTCCTGCACGTACGGCAGATCGGTGCCGTCCTCAAAATACGTACTGGCGATGGTCTTAATGCGCGGAACGTCGGCGCCGATAAGCTTGCGCGCGCGGACCGAAAGGATATTCGACGGCGGCACGTAGACCGAGCCGTGCGCGTTGGGCAGGACATCGTCTTGGAAGGCAATGAGCTCGTTAAGCGATGCGACGAGCGTCTCCTTGTTCTTCCACGTCTTGTAGTCGTACAGCGTGCCATAGTCGGTATCCCTGAGCGCGAGCGGCTGATGGTTGTAACCATGAAAGCCCAGCTCACCGCCCATCTGCAGCAGCATGCCGCCAAAGTAGCGGAACTGCGTGGTATCGGGCTGGCGCGCGGGCTCGGCCTGGTTGGCCGCGTTCTCGTAGTTCTCGATCATCACGCCGGTATAGCGAATGTCGTACTTTTGCGCGAGCTTTTGCAGATCGGGCCACCAGACCTTGACATAAAAGTCGGCGATGGAAAGCCCGTAGTCGCGCTTGATGTAGGTGCCGTCGCCCGAGGGCACGGGACTGGGAAAGTCGTCCAAGTAGAACACGGCGCTGTTGATGACCGGATAGGCTGTGGCATCGCCCAACAGGCTAATCGCCGCAGCGTAGAAGCCGCGCATGACCTTGTCGTAGATGCCGATGTTACACACCACAGTGCGACCGCTGCCGCATTCGTTCGACCAAATGAGCGGGACACCCGCATTGCCGGTCGTTGCCCACACGCGCGCCGTATCGCGCAGCGACACCGAAAGCGACGAATCAAAGGGGTCCGAGAACTCGTAGCGCTCTCCCCCACCCAGCATAAAGTCTTCGCTCGGCACAATACTTTCTGCAGTCACGTATTCGTAGCCTGCCGATTCAATGCCAAGCTTGGGGGCAATCACCTGCAGGTAGCTCGAATTATCCGGCGGCATGGCGAGCATGAGCGAGCCGCCGGCGCTCACCCAGCTCGTGATGTCGGTCAGGTGCGTACCGAGCCCATCGAGCGACGGCATCAGTAAAATCACGCGGTCGAAAGATGTGAGGGAAGGAATCGCATCAACACCATCGGCGGCAATATCCACGTCGCGGTGGGCGATCTTCATGTCAAGCAGAATCTGGTCAA
>JAIJJM010000176.1 GCA_022728415.1 Collinsella sp.
ATTTGAACTAACTGTCCAGAGGCGTCCTCGACTAACAGTAAAAAGGCCTCCATACAAAGAGTGGGCCCTGCCGCTCGAACGAACGGCAGGGCCCACTCTCATTTTCAATTTAGCCTTAGTCATCGCACAAAGCCCCTTCGGCAGCACACGGTGCAGCCAAGTCACCGTAGGCCGGGGCGGGAGGGGCCGAGTTTCCTCCTGAGCGACTCTGCCTGCAGCCGGAGCGAAAGGGGGAAATCTCGGCCCCTCCCGCCCCGGCCGGCCAGGTCACACTACACCGTGTGCTGTGGCAGGTCCTGCAGGGCGATGACGTCCATGCCCATGTCGTTGGCGCTGCCGTGGCCCCGCTGGTCCTCGCGCACGGCCTCGATGGCACTCACATACGTGTTGGCTGCAGACATCGCCGTCACGCAGGTCACGCCGCGACGCACGGCCTCGGTACGCAGCAGGTAGCCATCGCCACGCGAGCCCGGACCGTACGGCGTGTTGATGATTACCGCAATCTTGCCATCGGCGATGAGGTCGCCGATGTTGGGACGCTCGCCGTCGTGCGGGCCGCTGATCTTCTCCACGACTTCGCACGTCACATTGCCGCCGCGCAGCACGCGCGCCGTGCCCTCGGTGGAACAGATATCAAAGCCCAGGTAGCGCAGGATACGCGCTACCGAAAGGATGTGACGCTTGTCGCGGTCGCACACACTGATGAACACCTTGCCGGCACTGGGGTCGGGCAGCTTGTAGTCGATCGCCAGTTGCGTCTTGGCGTACGCCTCGGGATAGCTCTTGGCGATGCCCATGACCTCACCCGTCGACTTCATCTCGGGCCCCAGGATAACATCGGCACCGGGGAAACGACCCCAGGGCATGACGGCTTCCTTCATGCAGAACCAGTCCAGCTGACGCTCGTCGCTCGGCAGGCCCAGGCTCGCGATGGAATCGCCTGCCATGATACGTGCGGCACATTTGGCCAGCGGCACGCCGGTGGCCTTGGAGATAAACGGCACGGTGCGACTCGCGCGCGGATTGGCCTCGATCACGTAGACGGTCTCGCCCTTGATGGCGTACTGCACGTTGACCAGGCCGCGCACGCCCAGCGCCATCGCGATGCGGCGCGTGGTCTCGCGGAGCTTCGCCTGCAGGCTCTCGCTAAAGCTAAACGGCGGGATGCAGGTCGCGGAGTCGCCGGAGTGAATACCGGCCTCCTCGATATGCTCCAGAATGCCGCCGATGTAGACCGCTTCGCCGTCGCACAGAGCGTCGACGTCGGACTCGATCGCACCCTCCAGGAAGCGGTCCAGGTACACCGGGTAGTCGGGGCTAATGCGCGCAGCCTCGGCCATGTAATCGCGCAGGTGCTCGGCATCGTAGGCGATCATCATGCCGCGGCCGCCCAGCACGTAGCTCGGACGCACCAGCAGCGGGTAGCCAATGTGCGCGGCCACGGCCTCGGCCTCCTCAAACGAGGTGGCCTGGCCCGCCGGCGGGTACATGATGCCCAGCTTGTCGAGCAGAGCGGCGAAGCGCTCGCGATCCTCGGCAAAGTCGATGGCATCGGGCTTGGTGCCCATAATGTTCACACCGCTCTCCTCGAGCATGCGCGCCAGCTTAAGCGGAGTCTGGCCGCCGAGCGTCACCACGACGCCGTCGGGTCGCTCAACATCGATGACATCCATGACGTCCTCGTAGGTGAGCGGCTCAAAGTACAGGCGGTCGGAGGTGTCGTAGTCGGTCGAAACGGTCTCGGGGTTGCAGTTGACCATGATGGTCTCGAAACCGCGGGCCGCCAGCGCGTAGCTCGCGTGCACGCAGCAGTAATCGAACTCGATACCCTGGCCAATGCGGTTGGGGCCGGCGCCCAGGATCATCGCCTTGGGCTTGTCCGCCGGCGTGGTCTCGTCGGGAGCCACGCGCTTCTTGGCATCCGGGCTCGTGCGGTAGATGTTCTCGTACGTCTTGTAGTGGTACTCCGTGGCGCTCGAGAACTCCGCAGCGCAGGTATCGACCGTCTTCATGCTGGGGACCACGCCCAGACCCTTGCGGTAGGCGCGCACAAAGCGCTCATCGGAGCCGGTCAGCGTGGCAATCTCGGCGTCACTCGTGCCATACTGCTTGAGCAGACGCATCGCGTCGGCGTCAATGTCCTCCACACGCAGGCCGCGGATGCTCTCCTGAACCTGCACCATATCGTTGATGCGGTTGAGGTACCACGAATCGATGCCGCAGATGGCATGGATGTGCGCGACATCCCAGCCGCGGCGCAGGGCCTCGACCACAAAGAAAATGCGATGCTCGGTCGGCGTTGCCACGGCCTGAGCGAGCTCGTCGTCGCTCAGCTTGTCGGCACCCTCCTTGCCACCGGCGCAGATACCCTGGTGACCGTCCTCCAGTGAGCGCATGGCCTTGCCGAAGGCCTCCTCAAAGGTGCGGCCAATCGCCATGATCTCGCCCACGGCCTTCATGCGCGTGGTGAGCGTGGGGTCGGTACCCTTGAACTTC
This sequence comes from Collinsella sp., assembly GCA_022728415.1. The sequence continues at coordinate 2,497 of JAIJJM010000176.1, forward strand.
TCGAAGGCAAAGCGCGGCACCTTAACGACGCAGTAGTCGATCGTGGGCTCAAAGCAGGCGGGCGTGGCCTTGGTGATGTCGTTGACGATCTCGTCGAGCGTATAGCCCACAGCCAGGCGCGCGGCAGCCTTAGCGATGGGGAAACCCGTGGCTTTGGAGGCCAGCGCGGACGAACGGCTCACGCGCGGGTTCATCTCGATGACGATCAAGCGACCGGTGTTGGGGTTCACGGCAAACTGCACGTTGGAGCCACCGGTCTCAACGCCGATCTTCTCCAGAATGGCGAGCGAGGCCACGCGCATGCGCTGATACTCAAGGTCGGAGAGCGTCTGCGCCGGAGCCACGGTGATGGAGTCGCCGGTGTGCACGCCCATGGGGTCGAGATTCTCGATGGAGCACACGATGATGCCGTTGCCGGCGTGGTCGCGCATGACCTCCATCTCATACTCTTTCCAGCCCTCGATGGACTCCTCGACCAGCACCTCGTGGGCGGGCGAGAGCTCCAGGCCCTGGCTCACGATGGAGACGAGCTCCTCGTGGGTGTGTGCGATGCCGCCGCCGGCACCGCCGAGGGTAAAGCTCGGGCGCAGCACGCAGGGATATCCCAGGCGTTCGGCGATGGCCTCGGCGTCGGCGACGCTATAGGCATAGCCCGAGCGCGCGACCTCCAGGCCAATCTCGGCCATGGCCTCGTTAAAGAGCTTTCGGTCCTCACCGCGCTCGATAGCGGCCAGGTCGCAGCCGATCATCTCGACGCCATACTTGTCCAGCGTGCCGTCCTTTGCCAGCTCGACGGCGGCGTTCAGACCGGTCTGGCCGCCCAGCGTGGGCAGCAGCGCGTCCGGGCGCTCTTTCTTGATTACGCGCTCGATAAACTCGGCGGTGATGGGCTCGACATAGGTGCGGTCGGCAAGACCCGGGTCGGTCATGATGGTCGCCGGGTTGGAGTTGACCAGGATGACCTCAAAGCCATCCTCCTTGAGCACCTTGCAGGCCTGGGCGCCGGAGTAGTCGAACTCACAGGCCTGGCCAATAACGATGGGGCCCGAACCAATGACGAGGATGCGCTTGATGTCAGTACGTTTCGGCATGTTTAAAACCTCCTAGAGAGGCTGACTCAATGTTTTGGAAAAGTCAGCGAGGGTGCAGCTGGTGCATCAGGTTGCCGTGATGCGAGGGCGCACTGGGCTTATGCCCGCGCGTCCGAAGCAGAACGGCAAGATGATGTGCCAGATGCAGCCGCAGCGTCGACCGGTCCGCCGTTCGGTAGAACGGCGGAAGCATCGTCGGCGAAATTCCAGCCGGCAAGGCGGTCCTTCGCGGTGTCGATGTCCAGATAGTTCTCCTCGCCGTCCATGAGTCGCGTAAAGGCGGTAAAGAGATAGTGGGCATCGGTGGGGCCGGGCGAGGCCTCGGGGTGGTACTGGACCGAGAAGCACGGGGCGTCGAGCAGCTGGATGCCCTCGGCGGTGCCGTCGTTGAGGTTCACGTGCGTCAGGCGAATGCGGCCGAAGCGCTCGTTCATCACGACCGGTGCGATGCCGCGACGCACCCAGGCGCGCAGGTCGCCATCGGCCGTATGCTCGGTCTCGCCGCCGGAAAGCTCCGGGATCAGTTTGCCCAGACTGGGGAACAGCAGGCCAAAGCCGTGGTTTTGCGCGGTGATCTCCACTCGGCGGCTCACCAGGTTCATAACCGGCTGGTTACCGCCACGGTGGCCGAATTTAAGCTTTTCCATTTGGGCGCCGCACGCCAAGCTGATCATCTGGTGACCAAGGCAAATGCCAAAGACCGGCACCTTGCCGATCAGCTGCTGCACCTGCTCGTAGGTCTCCACCACGGCATCGGGGTCGCCGGGGCCGTTGGATAAAAAGACGCCGTCGGGATTCATGTCGAGCACCTCACTCGCGGGCATATCCCACGGCACGACGGTAAGGTCGCAGCCGGCACGGACCAGACCCTCCAGGATGCCGCGCTTCACGCCGCAGTCGTAGGCGACCACGTTGTGGCGGGCAGGAGCGGCAGGGGCAAGCGCAAAGCCATGCGTAGCGGGCAGATCGATCGCGGCAAAAGCGTGGGGCTCAGAGCAACTCACGGTCTTGACCAGGTTCTCGCCCACCAGCATCGGCGCTGCGGCCAGACGCTCGGCAAGCTCGTCGACGTCAAAGATCTCGGTCGAGATAATACCCATCTTGGAGCCGTTGTCGCGCAGGTGGCGCACCAGGGCGCGGGTGTCGACGCCCTCGATGGCGACGATGCCGTGGGCACGCAGGTACTCCGACACGCTGACGGCCGAGCGCCAGTTGGAAGGCGTGGCGCACATGTCGCGGACGATCATGCCGCGCATGGCGGGAGCGTTCGCGGGGCGATCGGTATCGCCGGGGAAGGCCGACTGGACGTCGGTCTCGTCGATGCCGTAGTTACCGATCTGCGGATAGGTCATGGTTACAATTTGGCCGGCATAGCTCGGGTCGGTCATGACCTCAAAGTAGCCCTCAAGCGAGGTGTTGAAGCAGACCTCACCGGTCGCGGTACCCTCGGCACCGCATGCACGGCCATAAAAAATGGTCCCATCCTCAAGGTACAGGATGCAGGGACCACAGGTGCCCTTGCTGGTTTTGGCCAGCATGCGCTGGCAAAGCTCGCTGGGCGCGAAGGTGCGGGCAGCAATGCCCGCAGTATGGTTGTTCGCCATAATTCTCCTTCCCGGTCTCTCCGGACCGGCTTAAAGGTTGGTAGTTAGGCCTTGCGATATTGTAACCGCAAGCATGAGCCATAGCGTTAATTTCATCGAAATGTTTACGAAATGATAATTATGACTTTCTATGCATAATGATTTTTCTGGGACGGGGATTAAAAAATCATTCTGAGAGTGGGACTTTGTCGCTGAGT